>CAYFFH010000144.1:0-7511 GCA_964342175.1 uncultured Enterobacteriaceae bacterium
CCCATGCTTGTATAGCTGAGGGATATGATGAACTAATATACAACGTGGCGCCTGAAAACTATGATTCCGTGCTACGACAGTTGGACCGAATTGCAGTGCTCGCAAACAAACTCCGGAAATAAACCTTTCTTGCGGCCTTGACGCACGCCGACAAAGAATTTGCGCTAATCAACCGGCATCAGCAATTGCTCTCCCATGCGGAACGACTTCATACACTAACTTGTAATCAGCTGAGGACAAACAGGGTTAGAATAAGGGTTGATACTAGCGGTAAGTTCCAGTGGCCGAACAAGCACCCCACCCGTTCGATAGCTTGACCCCAGATTTTATCCTCGACACAGTCGAGCGCTTGGATTATATAACCGATGGCCGTTTAATGGCCTTAAATAGCTACGAAAATCGCGTATACCAAATAGGAATCGAGGATAGTGACCCAATCATCGCGAAATATTATCGACCGGAGCGCTGGTCCGATGAAGCGATTCTAGAAGAACACGAGTTCTGTTTTGAGCTCGCGAACAACGAGCTACCGGTAGTTGCACCACTGGTAAACGAAGACGGCTTAAGTCTATTCCATCACGGAGATTTTCGCTTTGCGTTATACGAGCGTAAGGGTGGTCGCACACCCGATATCGACAATCTGAATAATTTGTTAGTCTTGGGTAGGCTACTAGGTCGTATTCACCTCATCGGCGCAACTCACGCATTTGTTGATCGACCAGCGATAGACTGTCAGACATTTGGATACGATCCTGTTGCCTTGGTTCGCCGTAAATTCATTCCTAGCGATCTCGCGATTGCCTATGAATCGCTGGTCAATGATTTACTATCGAAACTCGATTCCATTTTTACTGAAGCCGGAGACCTCCATCAGATCCGTGTACACGGAGATTGCCATAGCGGTAATATTTTATGGCGCTCTGACACTCCGCACTTCGTCGACTTCGACGATGCTAGGATGGCTCCAGCAGTACAGGACATTTGGATGTTGCTGTCTGGGGATCGCGAACGGCAAACAGCTCAGCTAGTCGAAATTCTAGAGGGCTACGCCGAGTTTTACGATTTTCGTCCGCAAGAACTGCGTCTCATTGAAGCATTACGCACCCTGCGGCTACTGCACTACAACGGGTGGCTCGCAGCACGCTGGGACGATCCTGCTTTCCCGCGAACATTCACGTGGTTTAACGGGCCGCGCTATTGGGAGCAGCATATATTAGATTTGCGAGAACAGTACGCTGCACTGGATGAACCGCCACTAAAGGTCTTTGGTCCCTAAAATTTTTAAAGCTCGTGTAATAGTACTATCAGTTAACCGAATCTCCACTTTTTTTCTCCAGGGATACAAGTACCAATGCGTTTATAAGTTGAGAAGTCCTAACTCTTGCTTTCACCAACGTTTTTCACGTTTGCTGTTTTCACTCACCGACGAATTTAGCGTCTCGCTTCTCCCTAAACGCGGTAGTACCCTCTGCAAGATCAAGGGTTTTCCCCAGCCCATGAAACGACGTCGATTCTAGCCGCAAGGCCTCATCTAAGTTCAGGCCTTCCGCTCGGACCATAACCTCTTTCGCAAGTTGTTGAGCAAGTGGCGCACGCGTTGCCAAGTGATGAGCGTAAGCCAACGATTCATCAAAAAGGTCTTCCTTCCGACATATTCGATTGACTAATCCGATTCGAAGTGCATGGTCAGCATCAATCAAATCTCCTGACAAAATCATCTCCATCGCGTTACCTCGGCCAACGATCTCTCGTAAGCGGATAAGCCCACCATCGCAGGCGTGGAAACCCCACTTAACATCCTGTAGCCCGAACTTGGCACGATCGGAACAAAATCTAATATCGCAGGCGAGTGCAATTTCAAATCCTCCAGAAATGGCATAACCTTCGATCGCCGCTAAGATAGGTTTGAAAACATGAAGATTTCGGGTTATGCCACCAAGACCCGGACCATTGGTATATTTGCGCTGAAATTCAGGCGCGGGTGTCGTAGCGAAACTCATTGTGTAGGTTTTTAGATCGGCGCCAGCACAAAACGCCTTGCCGCCGCTTCCGGTAATTAGCGCCACTCGCAGTTCCGGATCTGCGGAAAACGTCCGCCACGCTTCGACGAGTTTCTCGTTGGCGCCAAAATCTAATGAGTTCATCACGTGGGGGCGATTAATGGTGATAATACAAACGTGGCCGTCCCGGTCCAACAGAATATCTTCAGCCACGAATGATGTCCTCACTTGCAACAAAATATAGAGACTTTAGAACAATCATACGACACCGGTCTGCCGTGCCCACAAATCCTGCGCCTGCTCCCATCCAACAACAACGATAGGCGACCCGTCTTCCTCAATGAACTGCAAAGGCCCGAGGAACGTCATATAAAACTCACTATCTTCGGGAAAATAAGTATGATCGTGGCGCGCGTTACATGATTCGTAGCCATATCCTGTTGCAATAGCGGTCGAACCACCGTTCTCTACCCCACCTCGCACCTCCATCTTACCTTGAGTCAGCAAATATTCGCCGGGCCCAAGATGGATATGGCGATTAAACGACGAACCCGGAGGGCAATGGAATATAGCAGTCCACGCGCCCATCTCTGGCGATACATGCATAAGTTTCCAACGAATACCGCCCTCAGAGAGCGTATCCGGAAAGGGCTGCCACTTAGTAGACTCCACATGAATGTATTCTTCTTCTATATGCGGTTTCATTATGTTCCCTACGATTTTTTTGGTTTACTACTTTTAATGCTCGCATAAATAAAAAAGCGATTTTTGAAACACATCGAAAAAATTTTAACTGGCTAAGTTTAATGGCCGTTCGATACATCAATATCAAACCAATTTATTCCGCCAACACATAGCGTAGAATCTCTACTACTTGGTCCGGTGTTCGTGCAGTCGCATTCGCTGCCGCATCTACTTCCTTAAGTGCGTGATCGTTATCCTCATCATGCAAGATAACCAGCGGTTTGTTGAGTGCCGCTGCATATCCAGCATCGAACGCGGCATTCCATTGCTTGTATTTCGGTCCAAACCGAACAACTACAGCGTCCGCACCACTAATTAACGAATTAGTGCGGATCGCATTGATGCTCGCGCCTTTTCGATCTCGCCAATATGTGTCTTGCTCTTCGCCCAGGATGCGCACACCGCACATGTCACTCGCCTCATGGTCGGTTACGGGTGAACTAAAGTTAACCAATAAGCCAGCAGAAGTTGCGCCGCTTATGATGCGTTTACGCCAGTCGGAGTGAATCTCTCCTGATAAATAAATATTCCACGTCCTTTCGCTCATTTCGAGGCCTCCAACTTATTTTTTATGACCCGGACGATAACAAAAACCAAGCTTATGTAACATCCGTTTGATTTCAGGAGGTTATTAGGTTGTAGACAGGCCGATAGAGAATTTACGGGTTCGATAAAGCAACTTCCAATATTCGACTGCCTCCGGTTTCTTAAACTCATTTTGCTGCCCCGTATAAATTCCGATTGCACACAGATGTTACCTCCAATGACCCAGGCACTATATTCTACCCCCACCAGCAAATAATGGTGTTAGTCCGGCGACAATACTGACGTGAATTCAAGATGTTGCTATCTCCGCTTTATCTATACTGCAACCATTGCCAATAGATCTTCCAAGGTTGCATAGAATCTATCTCGACAACAAACGGTTATCGTATATCATCCCAATGCCTATGCTTAGGGAAAATCAGCGAATTACCGCGTTACATTAAGTCAATCTGTTTTTTTAATAATTGTTATTAAATGACCGTTACCATGACAGCCATCGCCATAGTTGTTTTTTTGTTCATCTTTGGCCTCACTGGTATGCATTTATTTCGTTGGCCACTGTTCAATGCAGCGGTGCGCGCTCAACGAGCAAAGTCTGGGCTTTCTATAAAAGCGATACGCCTTGATGGACATGAGATCATATACCTCGAGGGGGGCACGGGCGAACCGCTGGTCTTAATTCACGGGTTCGGTGCGAATAAAGATAACTGGGCACGAGTATCGCCAATTTTATCGCGTCATTTTCGTTTAATTATCCTCGATTTGCCGGGGTTTGGAGACTCGACCCGCGATGAGGGCGCACACTATGATGTTGAATCGCAGCTGGCCCGCCTACGATTGTTTTTACAAGCATTAGGTTTAAATTCAGTGCACCTTGGCGGTAATTCCATGGGTGGCTACCTCGCAGCTTTGTATAGCGCACGCCATCCGGATGGTGTTAAGAGCCAATGGCTACTTGCTCCAGCGGGTGTCACGACGGCCAAGCCAAGTAAATTTTTTAATTACTTGGAACGGGGAGAGAATCCATTACTAGTTGAAGATTCATCCGGCTTCAGACGATTAATGAGCTTGTGTTTTAACAAAATACCCTACGTTCCAAAACCGTTCCAACGTTGCCTCTGCGAACGTAATATAGGTGAACGTAGTTTCAATGAAAAAATCTTCAATGAAATGTTCAACGATCCACTATCCCTTGAATTAGAGCTTATGGGGTGTGTCACAAAAACCCAAATCCTATGGGGTGATAGAGACCAGATCTTAGACGTTTCCGGCGCCGAAATTCTCTCCGATATCATAAAGGGAGCGCAGTCTATAGTGATGAAACAAATGGGGCACTGTCCGATGCTGGAACGCCCTGGCGAGACTGCGGACCTATATCTAAAATTCCAAAATAAAAAATGAGCAGAAGAATTTAAAACCGATGTCCTTTTCCTTCAGCAAGTTTGCGCAAGAGGTAAACCCTGAAAGCGCGTTTGAGGTGTTGGCGTTAGCGAAGACACTGATGGCTGACGGTAAGGATGTTATAGAACTTGAAATCGGTGACAGCCCACATGCACCACCGAGAGCCGCAGTTACGGCCGGGATCGCTGCGATTGAACAGGGGCATTCGCACTACGCCCCCTCAGCTGGTATTAACGAGTTTCGGGCAGCGGCGAGTGATTACGTAAACCGCGAATTCGCACTTACCACGAGCATGGAAAATATCGTCGCTGGCCCTGGGGCAAAAACTTTCCAAACATTGTTCGCGGAGGCGGTACTAAACCCCGGTGACGGTGTCTTGGTGTTCAGCCCTTATTTTCCCACCTACCCACCTTGTATCGCTCGGCGGGGTGCCCGGATGGTGCTGTCATCACTGAAACAAAGTTGTGGCTTTCGTCCTAGTATTGAGGACATTGATCACTTTCTGACACACGATGTAGCCCCAAAAGCAATCCTATTGAATAGCCCCCACAACCCAACTGGGGGCATCGCACTGCTCGAGGACCTGGTGGAGATAGCCAATCTTATCCGTGGGAAAAATATTGCTGTCCTAAGCGATGAACCGTATGACCAGATGGTCTGGAGCGATACCCACCATTCTCTGTTAGCGCAGCCGAATATGCTTGAGCAGTGTGTCGGTGCGTATACCTTTAGTAAGTCGTTTTCTATGAGTGGGTGGCGTCTCGGTTTTTCAGTTAGTTCGGTACCGATGGCGTCAATGCTAAGCAAGCTTACCAATACGCTTCTGTCTTGCGTACCGCCGTTTGTGCAATTAGCGGGTGCCGCCGCATTAAGCGAGGCACTGAGCGAACGTGACGCGATCATGCACGAATTTCGCGACAAAGTGATGCGACTCGTCACTCACCTAAACCAAGTTCCAGGCATCAGTTGCCTTCGACCAGGAGGAAGTTTTTATGCATTCCCGAATGTCGTACAGGTTTGTAACGAAAATAGGATTACCTCCCACGGCTTAGCAATGTATTTTCTTGAGGGCGCCGATAAATTCAAAGGCGTTGCCTGTCTCGGCGGAGAATGTTTTGGCGAAGCCGGACGTGGTTTTCTGCGCGTGAGCTGTTCAGAACCGGTCGAGCGGATAATTGAAGCCGTCGAATTCATTGCAGCAAGTATTCGTAACCCTCGCAATATTGCCGCGTACCTAATCAAGCGCCCGCAATATCGACTGGAGCAGCCTTACAAAATCTCTTAAATCATGATGGCGAACTGTTAAGAAAATGGGAATCACAAGAAGCTGGTTACACAACTTTCCCTAAGCTCTCAGTGTTCCTTGTGGGAAACCGATATTGTGGTTCAAAGTTCTACACGGTCGCGTCCGCTATCAAGCAACGAAGGGTTCCTACTTGTCCAATATGGTAAACAAACTCGGTTCTGCTTGTCCTTGCAGGTTAGAATTGTTCCTTTGTGTAAAAAAACAAAGGAAAAAGTTAAATGAATGGTGCTGAAGCTCTACTTAAAACTCTTGTAGATGCCGGATTAGAAATTTGTTTCGCCAACCCAGGCACATCTGAAATGCACCTGGTCACTGCTATCGGTAAAACCGATAGGATGCGTCCAATACTCTGCCTATTCGAGGGAGTCGTAACAGGGGCGGCTGATGGTTATGCACGCATGACGGGAACTCCCGCAGTGACACTTCTCCATCTCGGACCAGGTCTCGCCAATGGCATGGCAAACTTACACAATGCAAAGAAAGCACGAGTTCCGCTAGTCAATATTGTCGGCGATCACGCCCCATACCATCTACCATATAACGCCCCGTTGACATCCGATGTGAGTGCCCATGCAGTAATTAATTCGTCGTGGGTTGAGACGTCAACATCTGCCGACGACCTCGCGCGCCTTGGCGCCGTCGCAGTCCAACAGGCACGAAGCGGTATTGGCAAAATCTCCACACTGATTGCCCCAGCGAACCATGCTTGGGAGCCCGCAAAAAATTCCTACCCAGCGCTACCAATTGAACCACCACCAGAAGTAACCAGTGAGACAGTAGAAACCGTAAGCACACTCCTCAAAAATGAAAAAAAAACCGCAATCGTGCTCGGCGGCTATGCACTGCGGCAACAGGACCTACTGCTCGCCAGCCGTATCTCGGCCAGAACAGGCGCCCCGTTGTTTGCTGAAACGTTCCCAACAAGACATCAACGGGGTGCTGGCAGGGTAAATATTACGCGGGTACCGTATTTTGCCGAACTTGCCATTCCAGTACTCAGTGAATTTGAACAATTCATTCTGGTTGGCACGGCAACACCAGTCGCCTTTTTCGCCTACCCGGATACACCAAGCTTGCTGGTATCGAGTAAAGCGGTGGTCACTACTTTGGCTTCGCCGGAAGAGAAAACTCTTACAGCGTTGACAGATCTAGCAGACAGGTTAGGAGCTGCTCCAGGCCTCGAGACGATACAAGAGCGAGTCGTCCCAGAGGTTCCCAGCGGTGAATTAACCGCTGCGGCGATCGGGGACACGTTAGCGGCCTTGCTTCCTGAACACGCTATCCTCTCCGATGAAGGCATTACTTGTTCGGCGGAAATTTTCAGTCGCACTGCAGGCGCTGCTAAACACGATACACTTACCATCACGGGTGGCGCTATCGGCCAAGGCTTACCGGTAAGTTTTGGCGCAGCGATTGCATGCCCGGACCGAAAAGTCGTGGCTTTGCAAGCTGATGGTAGCGCTTTATACACCATGCAATCTCTGTGGAGCATGGCGCGTGAGAATACCGACGTC
>CAYFFH010000145.1:0-7497 GCA_964342175.1 uncultured Enterobacteriaceae bacterium
CGATCTGTTCCATTACGAGTTGCCCCGAGAGCTGATTGCTCAACATCCGCTAGAGCGCCGAACTGATGCACGGTTGCTTACTCTTGACGGGTCGACGGGCGCGCTGACGGACAAGCTGGTCCCGGATATCTTGGAGTTGCTTAACCCGGGGGATTTGTTGGTGTTCAATAATACCCGCGTTGTTCCGGCTCGCCTTTTCGGCACAAAGCAATCAGGTGGACGCGTCGAAGTGTTGGTCGAACGGGTCGAGAACGAGCGCGAGTTGGTTGCCCTAATAAAATCAAGCAAAGCGCCCAAGATCAATTCGATCATTAAGATCGGTGATAAATTCGATTTCAGTGTTCACGCTCGAGACGGTATGTTTTTCCGGTTACAGAACGAATCTGAAAGCGGTGTAAACGAAATATTGGAATGTGCAGGCCACATACCGTTACCTCCCTATATCGATCGTGTCGATAATGTCGTCGACAGGGAACGGTATCAAACTGTATACGGAAAATTTCCGGGGGCAGTCGCGGCTCCGACGGCTGGCTTGCACTTCGACAAGGGTTTAATGTCGACCTTGAGCGAAGGCGGTATCGAATTAGGTTTCGTTACACTGCATGTTGGTGCCGGGACCTTTCAACCAGTTCGCACTGCGAGCGTTGAAGTACATAAAATGCATTCCGAGCGTTTCGAGATTAGCGAAAATCTTTGCCTCCAGGTCGAGCGTGCGCGAGAAGCAAACAAACGTGTCGTCGCAATCGGTACAACAAGCGTACGTGCGCTAGAATCCGCCGTGATAGGCGGGCATCTGCGACCCTTTCGAGGTGATACCGACATATTTATCTACCCGGGGTATCGTTTTCAATTAGTGGATGCGATGTTGACAAATTTTCATTTACCAGAGTCCACATTGTTAATGTTGGTTTCAGCTTTCGCAGGGACAGGAAATATTATGCGAGCTTACGAACATGCGATCCAAACCCGATACCGTTTCTTCAGCTACGGCGACGCGATGTGGATAACTCGTCCCGATTGGAATTGAAATGCCTAGTTGGTCGTGCTGTGATTTGCGCCAACTTAGCGATGCGTAGGACACGGAATGCAATTTGAACTTCAATACCATGATGGCGCCGCCCGCGCTGCTTTACTTAAACTTAAGCGTGGCACCGTTTCCACTCCGGTATTTATGCCTGTCGGTACTAATGGCACCGTTAAAGCGATATCTCCAGATGAACTTCGTAGCCTAGGTGCGCAGGTTGTCCTCGGTAATACCTACCATCTTATGTTGCGACCGGGGACAGGAGTGCTGAAGCGCCACGGTGGTTTACATCGTTTTATGAATTGGAAGGGGCCCATTTTGACCGATTCGGGTGGGTTTCAGGTGTTTAGTTTAGGTGATCGTAGGATGATCACCGAGGAAGGAGTGACGTTTCGTTCGCCAATGAACGGCGACACTATATTTTTGTCGCCAGAGATATCCATGGAAGTCCAAGCGGTGCTCGGGGCCGATATCGTGATGGTGTTTGACGAGTGCACTCCCTACCCGGCGACAGTAGAGGCCACACGATCGTCGATGGAATTGTCGTTGCGCTGGGCTCAGAGGAGCAAAGCCGCACACGTTGGCAGTACCGCGGCACAATTCGGGATCATTCAAGGTGGTATGTATAGCGATCTGCGCCGGGCGTCGCTCGAAGGTTTGGTCGAGATAGGATTCGATGGATATGCCATCGGTGGACTGTCCGTAGGTGAGCCGAAAGGCGAGATGTATCGGGTGGCGCACGATATCGCCACGCAATTACCGACAGAGAAGCCGCGGTACCTTATGGGCGTCGGTACCCCTGAAGACTTGGTCGAAGCGATTGGGTGTGGGGTTGACATGTTTGATTGCGTATTGCCGACGCGTAACGCGCGCAACGGGTATCTGTATACTTCCACTGGGGTGGTTAAAATCAGAAATAGCAGCCATCGAGATTCTGTTGCACCGCTGGATCCACAGTGCCGTTGCTATACCTGCCAGAATTATTCGCGCGCCTACTTACACCATCTCGACAAAACGAACGAGATCTTGGGAGCCCGTCTTAACACGCTGCACAATCTCGCTTATTACCTTGGTTTAATGCAATCCGCTCGGCAAGCCATTATCCAAGGACGGTATCGTGAATTCTACCGTGAATTTTATGCTTCCCGGGAACAGAACTGAGCCCTTATAGTGCACGTCCAAAGCGCGGCTGTGTCATAATACACAGGGATCGCCCTTGGACGCACTTCACTAGAGATTAACGAATGAGTTTGGTCATTGCAGACGCTTTTGCACAAGGCGCACCCGCAGCGCAGGAGCCGGGTATGTCGGGGTTCCTTATTATGTTGATTCCAATAGTCGTCCTTTGGTTTCTGATGATCCGCCCACAGATGAAGCGCCAGAAAGAGCATACGAAGATGGTTGAGGCCTTGGCCAAGGGTGACGAGGCCGTAACTAATGGCGGAATTCTAGGTCGCATCACCGAAGTTGGAGACAGTTTCGTGACCATGGAAGTTGCTAATAACATGGAAGTTAAGGTGCAGCGCCAAGCCATCGCCACAATCATGCCTAAGGGAACGATTAAGGAATCATAGCCGGGATTTAAGACCAGCTAAAGCTTTTGCGGAAAACCTTTTATGAATCACTACCCCACGTGGCGCTATCTGATGGTTCTGATAATCGTTGGATTAGGTGCGATCTATGCAGCGCCAAACCTCTACGGCACGGATCCGGCGCTGCAGGTATCCGCGCGGCGTTCGGCACCCGTTGACGAGAGTTTTAAATCGCAAGTTGAAAGTGCGCTTGCGGAGGCTGGGATTGTGCCGATCCGTATCCGATTAATGCCTAACCATCTACTACTACGGTTTAAAGATGTTGCTACCCGAACTAAAGCGATCACTGTGTTCGACAGAATGTTTAAGCAGCAGAAGTACATCGTGGCATTGAATCTTGCCCCTCGAACCCCAAATTGGTTGTTGGCTTTGGGTGGAAAGCCGATGTACATGGGGCTGGATTTGCGTGGGGGCGTGCATTTTTTAATGCAGGTAGACGTTGGCGCGGTTGCTGCACAAAGTGACGAGCGATTCATGTCTGAGCTAAGGTCGACACTACGAGAAGAGAAAGTTCGCTACCGCGCTATTACCCGTGATCCAGCAGGGGGCATACTAGCCAGTTTTCTAAATCCTGAGGTAAGACGTGCGGCAGAGGGTGTTCTCTCGAATGATTTCCCGGATCTAATAGTGAGTGATAGGAGCAATTCTACAGATCAAATCCTACACCTCATCCCGACGCCGGAATTTCTCTCGGAGGCGCGGAAGACCGCACTCAAGCAAAATCTAACGACACTGCGAAACCGGGTTAATGAACTTGGTGTGGCCGAACCCGTAATTCAACAGCAGGGTGATTCCCGTATCGTCGTGCAACTCCCTGGGATAGAGGACCCGGCGGAGGCGAAGAAATTACTGGGAGCGACTGCAACCCTGGAATTTCGTCTGGTCGATGCCGAAGGCGATCTCGAAGCGGCACTCGAAGGTCGAATTCCGGTAGCGTCGAAGTTGTATTACGAGCGCTCTGGCAATCCGGTTCTGTTGAAGAAACGAGTCATGCTGACAGGCGACTACATTATAGATGCCGCGTCAGGCATCGAGCAGAATACAGGTTCTCCAGCCGTTTTCATCACCCTGGATGGGAAGGGCGCAAAGATCTTCAGTCGTGCGACCCGCGAACAGATAGGTCGGTTGATGGCAGTGGTTTACATTGAACAACAGCAAGGTCGTCCAGTCGCTGAGGTGATCAGCGTCGCGACGATCCGAGACGAGTTATCCAAGCGTTTTCAGATAACGGGTCTTGACTCCACTGAAGAAGCAAGGACGCTTGCGTTGTTGCTGCGTGCCGGCGCACTCGCAGTTCCCATAGAGATAATTGAGGAGCGGACGGTTGGCCCGAGCCTTGGACAGGACAACATCGATCGCGGACTAAATTCCGTTGCTATTGGTCTTCTGCTAGTACTGATATTTATGGCCGTGTACTACAGGGTATTTGGACTAGTAGCGGACATGGCGCTAGCGTTAAACATTGTATTAATTGTTGCATTGCTATCGATGCTGCAAGCGACACTTACTCTTCCCGGCATCGCGGGTATCGTGCTAACAGTGGGGATGGCAGTTGACGCAAACGTACTTATATTCCAGCGCATTCGTGAAGAAATTAAAAACGGGAACTCACCGCAGGCAAGTATCCACGCGGGTTATGAGAAGGCGTTTTCGACGATTGCAGACGCTAACATCACGACACTAATCGCGGCTATCGTTTTGTTTAATTTTGGTACTGGCCCGATCAAAGGTTTTGCCGTTACCTTGTCGCTAGGTATTATCACATCAATGTTCACTTCTATTATCGGCACTCGGGCAGTTATCAACTTAATCTACGGCAACCGCAGACTAGAGAAACTGACCATATAGATAAAATTATTACTGATTGAATAAGCATGTCGACTAAACAATATAAGTTTGATTTCATGGGTCACCGTTTACCGGCTTATCTGTTTTCAGGTGTTTTATTGCTAGGGTCGGTCGCAGGCTTGGTGACTAAGGGTCTAAATTTCGGGATCGATTTTACCGGTGGTACTTTGGTTGAGCTTGGCTACCCTGAGCCCGCTGATCTAGATGCTATCAGAGCGGCACTTAGCGCCTCAGAGTTCGGTGATACGAGCGTCCAAGCTTTTGGATCTCCAGTGGATGTGTTGGTGCGACTACCACAGAGCAATGCCGCCAGTGACCACGACGTGAGCTCGCGAGTGCTGGAGGTGTTGCCTGGGGCAGAAATGCGTCGAATTGAATTCGTTGGGCCGCAGATAGGCGAAGAGCTAACCGAAGATGGGGCGTTGGCGATGTTATATGCGCTTGGTGGAATTCTGATTTATGTAATGATTCGTTTCACAGTAAAATTTGCAGCCGGCGCCATCGCGGCGTTGGTCCATGATGTCATGTTCGTACTGGGCTTTTTCGCCCTAACACAAATCGAATTCGATTTGGCGGTGCTTGCGGCAATTTTGGCGGTGATAGGCTATTCTTTGAACGATACTATCGTCGTATTTGATCGTATCCGTGAGAATTTTCGGCGCTTACGCAAACGTGAATCAGTCGATGTCATCAACATATCATTGAATCAAACACTTTCCCGCACCCTTATTACTTCATTCACAACGCTACTCGTTTTACTAGCATTGTTTTTTCTAGGTGGTGAGTTGATCCATGCATTTGCGACAGCATTAATCGTCGGTGTTGTTATTGGGACCTACTCCTCGATTTATGTCGCTAGTACGATGACATTGGCACTAGGAGTTGAAAAGACAGATCTTATGCCGGTGCAGAAAGATGATGGAATGACCGAAACCCGTCCATGAAAACTAGCCAAGAAGCGTTTCTCGAAGCCTGAAAATTTGGTGTACGGTGATCCGTCGGTAAAATTAAGGATTTGGAGAATATTGCTTGCGCGTCATCGCTGACCGAGATATCCCGCAGGTCAGATCGGCATTTGCCGAGTTTGGTGATGTTAGCCTTGTGTCTGGGAGAACGTTAACGCCAGGGCAACTTCGTGATGCGGAGATCCTGCTCGTGCGCTCGGTTACTCGAGTCGATAAAGGTTTGCTCGAGAATTCGAAGATTCGCTACGTTGGTACTACTACATCGGGAATCGATCATTTAGACACGCGATATCTTCAAGAGCGCGACATAACTTATTTTGACGCAGCGGGATGTAATGCAAGAGCGGTTGCCGAGTATGTGGTGGCGTGTAGTTTCCTATACGGACGGTTAGGTTCGGCGGATGCGGTTGAGCTTACCGCCGGGATTATCGGGTTTGGTCATGTCGGAAAGATAGTCCACTCGATGTTCAGTGCACTCGGCGTAGAATGTGTCGTCAATGATCCACTACTTGATGATGACTTTCAAAATGTTCGATTTGTGGATCTTGAAGACGCTCTCGCGAGTGATATCGTCACCCTGCACGTGCCCTATACAGAGATCGGTGAATTTCCAACACGAAGAATGATCGGCGCTGCACAATTGAATCTGATGAAAACTGGAGCATTGCTAGTCAACGCGGCACGCGGTGGGGTGATTGACGAGAGATCCTTGACTGCGTGGCTTGCGGGAGGGACCTCGGCCGTGGCTGCGATCGATTGCTGGTGCGGGGAGCCAAACGTTGATTTGACGCTACTCAGGCAATCGGCGATAGCGACTCCACATATTGCCGGCCATACAATCGAAGCGCGGCTTCGTGCAACGACGATGGTATCGAATCAGATGTCAGCAGAACTTGGGCATGATTCGGTATGGGTGGCTGCCTCGTCACCACCGATAGAGTTGCAGTTATCTAGCTTTTCCAGACCGGCAGAGATATATGGCGACGTCGTGCTCCGTTGTTTTGACCCGCGCATCACTGCGGCTGCACTCCGTCGAACTGCAGATTTAAGGATGGTCGATCGCGCGGTGGCATTTGACAGGTTGCGAAAAACAGTAAGTTCACGCCATGAATTTTCTAGCCACCGCGTTGCATGTGATGGTCTGCAATTGGATACTGTACAAGGGCTGTCCGAACTCGGATTTTCGACGACAATAAACGGCAAGAGATATGATCAATAAACCGATTGGTACTGCAGGGACATCGGGTGCTATGCGCTTATTGCTACTAGGCTCCGGCGAGTTGGGCAAGGAAGTTGCAATAGAGGCACTTAGGTATGGTCTTGAGGTGACTGCTGTTGACCGATATGCCAACGCACCTGCGATGCAGGTCGCGCAGCATTCGCATGTTATGGATATGTTAGACGGGGATGCGCTTGAGATGCTGGTGGAGCAAACTAAGCCAGATCTCATCGTTCCGGAAGTGGAGGCTATTGCGACCGAACGCCTAGTTGGATTGGAAGAGCGTGGTTACTACGTTGTGCCGACGGCCCGCGCAACCCGGCTTACGATGGACCGCGAAGGGATCCGACGTCTTGCTGCCGAAGAGCTAAAACTTCCGACTTCGCCGTACCGCTTCGCGGAAAGTGAAAACGAGTGTGTAAAAGCGATCGAAGAGATTGGGATACCGTGTATTGTGAAACCAGTAATGAGCTCATCGGGGAAAGGTCAAGTAGTAGTTGAAGATGGAGCTGAGGCTGCCAGCGCCTGGTCGCGCTCAGTTACCGCAGGGCGTGGAATTGGCAAAAAAGTCATAGTCGAGGGCTTAGTCCCTTTCGATTATGAAATAACGCTGCTTACGGTTCGGCATTCGGGGGGTACGAGTTTTTGTAGGCCGATCGGGCATTTACAAATCGACGGTGACTATCGCGAATCATGGCAACCACAGTCAATGAGTCTGGCGGCGCTCGATGCTGCCAAACACGTTGCGCAAGCCGTCACCGAAGCGCTTGGTGGCAATGGGATCTTTGGAGTTGAACTCTTCGTGCAAGGAGATAATGTCTTTTTCAGCGAGGTGTCACCGCGGCCGCA
>CAYFFH010000146.1:0-7396 GCA_964342175.1 uncultured Enterobacteriaceae bacterium
CTGGGGCGAACCGATCTTGACGATTATGGAATTGCAATCCGGTTGGTCGGCCAGCAGGCCCGACCCGACAACCGGAAAACAACCGACGTGAGCGCTTGATCGACGCGATTTAATCGTTCGTTTCTGGGGTTAGTCCGCTACGTCTTACCGTTGCTTAGATTCGGGTCAGTTCGCATCGTAGGGGTTGTTCTTCGGAGAAGGAAACGATGTCGCTCTGCTTTCGTTCAGTTGGAAGTGTGCATAACAACTCGAGACTAGAACGGCCTAACCGGAAAATTCGGCTACTTTAGCTTTGTGTATAGTGCGTGCCGCTATGCGGCCAAAGGCGAGTGCTGGCCCGAGTGTCGAGCCACCGCCCCAGTAGCCTGGGCCTGTCGGTGAGGCGACACAGTTTCCAGCGCCGTATAGTCCAGGAATTGGTTGTCCCGTGTTGTCTAACACCCGGGCTTGGGGATCTGTTTGTGGTCCGCCTTTCGTATCCAGTGTTCCCGGTGCCATTAAAATCGCATAATAAGGGCCTCTGTCGGCGATCGGATGCATCGTGAGATCGGGCATCGGATTGCTTACTGCACGTGGCCCATATTGATGAAAGTAGCGGTCGATCGGAACGGACCCGCGTCCAAATTCTTCGTCCTTTCCGTTGCGTGCGAACCGGTTAAAACGTGTGATGCTCTCGCGCAAGTTCGGCACAAACTGCCTATCCAGTGTCAGTGATCCGATGTGCTTTCTAAGGACAGAGAATCTTTCGTCGATGGCTTGAGCTAACCCTTCAAGGGTATCGGCGCGCATCACATAACTGGGCGCGAGGTTTTCAGGCGGCACCGGGGGGAAGCCGGCATACTCACGCGATGTACGTTCGTCGTATATTAGGAGCGAGATTAAATTTGGGTAGGTACCACTCATCGCGTCCCACACGAAGTGTGCCTGAGTGCGCTCGTTGTACACAAACTTTTCATCGACGAAGCGACGGCCATAGCGGTTTACTTGGATCATACTGTCTCCGGGCAAGCACCAGATACCCGTAGCAACGCTGCGCACAGCGATCGATTCTTCCAGCGGAATCTGAACCCACCATGCGTTTTGCATGTTGCCGAGACGCGCGCCGGTCGCAGTACCTATGCCTACAAAATCCCCCTCCGCTGAAGGAGCAGCGCAGCCGCCATAAATTGGTCCCTTAAGAAACTGCTGACACATCTCAATATTATGAGTAAAACCTCCGGTAGCGAATACCACACCCTTGCGCGCTCCAATACGGCGAGTGCGCCCGTCTTCGCCATGTACGATGATTCCAACCACTCGACCGGACGAATCTTGTATCGCTGAATCTACTCGCTGCCCCAGTTCGATCGACACCCCGCGCGTGCCTGCCACGCGCGCGAGACCGCGTATCATTGCTGCACCGCCGCCGAAAGATCCATCTTCGTTCATCGGGAACATGATCCGGCCTTTGGTTACGCGACACTCGGGCAAGTGCGCAAAGTAATCGGGCATCAATACGTTTCGGGGCGCAATTACGTTCGTTACGTTGAGAGCGCCGAGATTCACCAACGACTCCACTGTGGGCGCCACTTCATCGTAGAAGGTTGCAATCAAAGCATAGCCCGATGCTGTCGCGCCGAATTGCGGATGTTCGGGATCGTAATGATCTGGGAAAGACAAACGCACCATATAACGAATTGCGTCCTCGCGTTTATCGACTATTCCCTGCGCACGCAGGAGGTGCGAGTTCGGTGCCCAGATGCCGCCGGTCGATTTTGCTGTTGTGCCGCCTGCGACCGTGGATTTTTCTAAAACAATTACTTTCTCTCCAAGTTGACTCGAGGTAACGGCGGCACTCAGAGCACCAGCGCCGCTACCGACAACCACAACGTCAGTGATCGCGTCCCAGCCGGAAACTCCAACGGCGGCGTTTGCTGCTTGTTGCATTGCGATCGGTAGTGTTGCCCCGATCGCGAAGCCGCCTAGAAATTTTCGACGCGATACGGGCCGCTTTCTGTCATTGGCTTTTTCCTTCATTAATCACATCTCCTGATTTCGGTGGACGCTGCACTAATGAATCCAATCGTAAGGCTCATCGGCAAACCAAAATGCGTTAAAACAAAAAAGATCGCAAAAGATTACATATCAGGCTCGCCAGCTCGACGGGCGCGGTCTCGCAGACTACGTTCGTCCTCTTCTAAGTAACGTGCTGCTAGTACTATTAATGTCGTGGCACCCAAGTTTGCGCAAATTGCTACGACTAGACCGTTACGTAAGTCGCCGGTTAGGTCCGAAACGAGGCCAACGGTAAATGGTCCGAGCGCTTGGCCGAGCAAGGTCAATGCCAGTATATAAACTGCGGTAGCGCTACCTCGCATGCGAGGCAGCACAAGGTCTGTCACGGTAGAGCCCCCTACACCAAACCAAGCTGCGCTGGTGAATGCAACCACGGCGTTAAGCGCGAATGCAAAAGCGGTTGAGTCTGTGTACAACATCCATAGTCCCACGGGGATTGGCACTAGCGCAGCACCGACTGCGACATAGAGGCGGCCACAAGGGTGTCGGGCGCGCCAATAGTCTGCCAGGAATCCGCCTGTCGTGACTCCAAGAAATCCAAATGCTGCAGTGATTCCACCGAGCGTGAAACCCAATTCACCAATCGGAACGGCGTGATAGCGGATAAAAAATGGTGCGGTGAAGTAGGCTAGGCCGTAGGTCGAAAAAGCGAGCATTGAGGTCCCAAGCACGAACAGCATCCACGCACGGGATTTAAGGATCAAAGTCGCCGTTGGTCGGTCACGCAGTGCCAAGCCTTGGGCCCAGGAAATTGTCGCGTAGAAACCGATCGCTAGCGCAACCCACTGTGCTGGGTTGCCCAAGGTTTTTATCAATAACCATGCCGCTACGGCAAACCCAGTCATTACCAGCAGGTTAGCGGCCAGCACTTTCCTGTCAGCACCGCGCTGATATAGATTTATAACCGAAAGACCTGGGAGGACGGCATATAATTCGGCACCAAATTCTCGAAAAGGATGAGGCTCTGGCTTCGAAGTAATGCCGTCCATTTCCCCACGTGGGGGTTCTTTTAGAGTCCGGACCCAAATTGCAAGCAGCAAGCCGGGTAACCCAATGACGAAAAAAGCTATCTGCCATCCGGCGAAATCGAACGGCGCGGTACCTGCGGGAAAAGCATCGTTCCATCGCTCCACCACCTGTCCGCCGATAAACATCCCCAGACCCGCACCTACAAATATACCACTGGTCAAAATAGCGATTACGGTGGCGCGTCGAGCCGGCAGAAATGAATCTGAAAGTAAGGAATATGCACAGGGTCCTGTGGCTGCTTCCCCGATCCCGACAGCGATCCGTGCGGCCCCTAGCTCAAAGAAGTTCCGTGCGAAGCCCGATAGCGCAGTGGCGAGGCTCCAAAAGGCACATGCGTAGGCAACCAACGTGCGCCTTACCCAAACATCAGCCAGGCGGCCCAATGGGATGCAGAACAATGCGTAGAAGACGGCGAAGGCGGTTCCGTATAGAAAGCCCATCTCCGCATCGGTCAGGCCGAGGTCGCCTTTAATTTCTTCGTTGAGAATTGCAAGGATCTGCCGATCGATAAAATTGACGATGTAGACCAGCATGAGAATGCCGAGTGTGTAGCATGAGTAGCGGAATTCTGCGGGCGTCTGCTTTGATTTTTTTTGTTGCACAGTGTTACTACTTACTCGCAAGTTGTAGGTAGGATGGAAATATAAATGCTAACACCGAACGCAATGCTAAACCGACTGAAGGGGACGTTAGTGAGATACCGCCCGTATCTATGACCCGGGGTCCAGGGACATTGGCTCGAATGAGAATAGCGAATTTTGCAGGTTAGTGGTTTCATTCCTGGTTATGTAGGTATTTGCGGCGGTGGCGAGTATAACTGATAGTAAGTCCCCCGCTTGAGAGCGAGATCTCAGTCCCAGGCTAACGCCTATTGCTAAAGTAATTTTACTGTATATAATTACAGCTGTATATCAATACAGCTTAATACATATGACTAGCAAACTGACAGTACGCCAGACGCAAGTTCTAGAACTCATTAAGGCGAGTATCGTTGATAGTGGCTTGCCACCTACTCGAGCGGAAATTGCCGAGGTTTTGGGCTTTCGCTCGGCCAACGCAGCAGAGGATCATCTGCGGGCTTTGGCACGTAAAGGAGCAATCGAATTGTTGCCTGGCGCTTCACGTGGGATCCGCCTCACGGAAGCTTATATGGAATGTTTGAAGTTGCCTGTAGTAGGGCAGGTTGCCGCCGGCCACCCCATTCTTGCTACCGAACATATCGAAGCGCGACACCAAGTCGATCCTGATTTGTTCAAACCGCGAGCAGATTATCTACTGCGCGTTAGAGGAATGAGCATGTGCGAGGTTGGGATCTTGGATGACGATTTGCTCGCTGTACATGCTACACCGGAGGCACGTAACGGCCAAATTGTCGTTGCTAGATTGGACGATGAGGTAACGGTGAAGCGACTCAAGCGGCAAGGGAGTCGCGTATGGTTACTACCCGAAAATGCTGAATTTGATCCGCTTGAAATTGATCTGAGGCACCAAGCTTTAGTGATCGAAGGTCTTGGCGTAGGTGTTTTGAGAACCCATACGAAGTGAATTTATAGAGCGCTTCGACCCTACGATTGTTTTTAGATAACGACTACACACGTCACCTTGTATAAGAACAAAAAAGATGTCACAAGATGTTTCCAATCCACAACTTCCTCCAAAATCTGATGAATCATGTGGGCTAGAGCACTTATTACGTCACGCAAAGATATGGCGTGCGGGAGTGACCTCCTCATCTAAAGGTATCCCCACCGGTTTTCCTGTACTTGACAGCCTGCTGCCAAAAAATGGTTGGCAGCGGAATTCGCTGACAGAGATCCTCACCCAACAAGAGGGGATTGGAGCTTTGCGTTTAATGTTACCTACCATCGCATGGTTCACACAAATGCAACGAGTGGTGTGGGTCTGTCCTCCTTATGTCCCTTATGCACCTGCATTGCAGGCAGCGGGCGTTGTACTCGAGCGTATGCTCATTATTGAACCCCATGAAGATCACCAGGTCGATAGCGAATACATATTGTGGGCATTCGAACAGGCACTACGTCTTATGGATTGCGGTGTTGCAATGGCGTGGATCGGTGCGGCACAACATATGAGGTTGCGTCGCTTGCAGTTGGCTTGTGAGCAGGGACAGACTTTGGGGGTGATATTTCGACCAGAGGTCTACGCTGTTCAAACTTCACCTGCAGTTTTGCGTTTATCACTCGTCAACGCTGTAGACACCACAGTCAAGGTACGCATTCTAAAAGCTCAAGGTGGTGTAAACGCGTTTAGCTGCCAGCTTCAACTTTAAGAACATCTATAACAATTGGAGTCTTAAGTTCGACAGGCTCTTAGAGGAAAATAAAATGTCAGGTAGACAGTCCAAACCTATCCAGTCACAACGACAGCTCCATTCGATAGGAGCACCGATTTCCACCACTACTACTCCGTATACGCGCGGTGAGGTTGAATGTGAACAATTATGGCTGCAGATACACCTATTGCAGTTCTCGTTGGATATTTTGATTCCTGGTAACTGTAACCAACGTGCCTGTGTGTTAATCGAGGGACAGGGCACGTGCCCGAAGGTTGTACTGGCAAACAACCATGCGGTGAGCCTTGGGGTGCGTGTGGGTATGCCGCTCGGTGCGGCACGGATTTTGGGTGATCTAGTGGTTGTATCGCGTGATGAACGTGCTGAGCGTCAGGTGCTTGAGCGACTCTGTGCATGGGCTTGTCAGTTTACGCCTATCGTTAGTGCTACATCACCGGATGGTTTGTTATTAGAGATCAAGGGTAGTCTTAAGCTCTTTGGGGGGGTCAATGGTTTATGTAACCGTGTACGCCGTGGCTTACGTGATCTCGGATATAGAGTGTCAATTGCCATCGCACCAACACCAACAGCGGCAAGCGCACTCGCCCGCGCCGGGCAACAGCAGATGATTTTATCCAAGGAGGAGCTACCTAGCGTGGTTGGTTGTCTACCGCTAGATGTTTTACGTCTTGAACCAAAACAGTTGGCCGTGTTGAACAGTATTGGTGCGCGTTCAATAGGCGATTGCCTACGCTTGCCCCGCAGTGGATTTGCGCGTCGAACTTCGTCCAAAGTTGTTGATATTTTCGCTCGCTTGATTGGACGGTCGCCTGATCCGAGAGTGCGGTTTGAATTACCTAAAGTTTTTCAAAGTGATCTCGAGCTGCCATGGGAAACCAATAATGCGCAGTCTTTGAGTGTGGCTGGCGAGCGTTTGTTACATGAACTGTCGGGCTATCTACGTGCTTGTGCATCTGAAACACGACGGTTGCGATGGTCGTTGAACTACACAGATGGTCATGCTGTTCATTTCCAAACCGACTTGACTCAGCCGAGTAGTGACCAAGCACATTTTGCGCTATTGCTACGCGAGCAGCTGAGCCACATTCAGTTCACCGGGCAAATCAACCAAATCGCCTTATGTGTCAACGAGATCCATCCTAGAATAGACGATTACGAAGGGGATTTATTTAAGCGGGAGCGAGAAAGAACTAGTGAGGATTGGCTTAGCTTTCTCGATCGACTGCGCGCCCGCTTGGGTAAGCAAGCCGTAAAAGGTCTCGAATGTGTTTCTGATCATCGCCCAGAATATGCGTGGCGCTGGTCGAATGTGCACTCGCAGAGCAATATGGCCGTGCGCACTTCCGATAGCTTGACATCTGGTGTACCAGAGAGACCGCTGTGGTTGATGCGTCGGCCAATACGCCTACGTGCGCGACAGGGAAATCTAAATATCAATGGTCGATTGCGCCTTCTAGAAGAGCGTGAACGTATTGAGACAGGATGGTGGGACGGTAGTCCGGTTGGACGAGATTATTTTGTTGCGGCCAATCCGAGCGGTGCACGATTATGGATTTATCGGGAACTTTCTGGGGATAAGAATTGGTATCTCCATGGGATTTTCGAATAGGCTGTTCACCCAAGTAAAACACCGCTTCTTATGATCGCGGTAATAGGTTGACTGATGTTAGCCAAGAATCTCGTGCATCCCCGTGCACTGGCGCTTATAATGCTTCCCTCAACAATCGACACTTCATTTGTGCACGGCTCTCGTGCGATGCTCGCACTGCATTAGCCGAACTAAAATGCCATTAAACATTTAAAATTGCACCCGATGAAGCAAGATCAGCGAACAGACACCCGGGCCGATGGTGCCGAGAAGAGGACTTGAACCTCCACGGGGTTACCCCCACTGGCACCTGAAGCCAGCGCGTCTACCAATTCCGCCACCTCGGCAAGGAGGCGCGCAATCTACCGAACCCACCACTGTGAGTCAATGAAACGTAATAAAAAGAAAGA
>CAYFFH010000147.1:0-7366 GCA_964342175.1 uncultured Enterobacteriaceae bacterium
CTATCCTGTTGGACATACGGCGGGCTACCTCCAATTTTTGCCACAAATGCGTCACCCACACGCCTCGTGATATCGTCTCCGGTAACTCGCTCGATACCCTGCCACGCGGGTATACCATTAACCTCACCAACGGTCCAATTGCCGTTTGCATCGAGCATAAGATCAACCCCGGCATAGTCGACGTCGACTGCTGATGCAGCTGCAGCTGCTAACCTAAACAAATCGACATCGTAGCTAATTGGTTCACACACAGCACCTTGAGCCCGATTCGTAACCCAGTGTTTTGAGCGACGCTGCATCCCCGCAACAGCTTGACCGGCAATGACAAATACACGCCAATCGCGAAAATCGCCAGACCCTGAATAGAGGTATTCTTGCAAATAAAATACACTCGCCACCGGTAAGTGGAAGTCCAATTCATCGACACTCGAAAGTTTCACGATCCCCTGTCCTTGCGACCCAAACAACGGTTTCATCACCAACGCTGAACGGCCATTAAGTTCTTTTTCGGCAATATATCGGGCATGTTCGATTGATTCACAAACCCACGTTCGGGGAGTCGGGATGGCTTGTTGACGGAGTAGAAAGCTAGTCATCGCTTTATCGACGGTTCGTTCGATCGCCCGACCATTATTGAATACCGGGACACCGAGAATTTCTAGAGCGTGCAATATATCGAGACGTATAACAATCTCTTCGAGATTACCTGCAGCAATGCCGCGAACAAATGCCGCGTCCGGGAGTTGGTAAAATCCCGGAATGACGATTTCAGGCTGGTCTCGCGCAAGGTCAAAGGCGCAACGAGATAAACTGACGAACTGTGAGTCGATGCTGAGGGCTGCCATCGCGCCTCGCAAGGCTTTACCGTGCCACCCTGGCTCATCCGAAAAAATGACAACTTTATTCCCGCCCACTGCCATATCTCTATGTACTCGCAAATGATTCTTCGAGTAAATCTTCGCGCAAACCTCCAGCGAAAAAAGTCCGACCACTATTTATTTCGGTTACCGCACAATTTGCCGGCGAAAACAACATCGGATCGATTTTGTAGAAGTCGTAATCGCACGCCTTGAAGACCGCCCCAAACGGCCGACCGAAATCCGGGGAGGTTGAACTCGGAAGTTCAACAGCCAGTTGCTCCGCGGCATTATCGTCACAGTCGACAAATAGATGGATCTGACCGCCGAATAATATCGCGTCGTTTGTCCGTCCCATTGCGGTCATAAAATCTGCGCTCGGTGGCGGAATTGGCGCGCTACCAGCACCATCGACGATCTGTGCAAGAGGAAATTTCAATTCGTGCACTTTGTGCATCCCGACTTCGAGTACTCGTGCTGCGATCTGCACACCCCCCGCCAAGCTCGTGGTAGGTGTTAGGATTAATGTCAATTGACTGGGTTGTATATTGCAACGAGAAACTATCTTGGCAAGCACTTCGGGCGGCGGGTGGCGATCGACTTCAAGTACTAGCACCGTATCGCCCGAGGGGAGTCTGTAGTTCAATTGATCGAACAGTGGTTCGCGGCTACCGATCGCTCGAGCCGGTCCGGAACCGAGCGCGTGAAACGCGTCCTTTCCTTCTCCATGACTTAGACTCCATCCTGCGTACTGAGAAGCGAGGCAGGCGATTACCGGATCACTGCTAGTAACGTTTACTTGCCAACACCAACGCCTAAATTTTGTGCTTGTACCAAAGGTCACTCGGCCAAGCCCACCGAGGCAAATTTCGCTGATCTGACGTCCGGCTTCGAGACCACCTGTGACTTCGATCCCCGCGTCGATGATTTGTACTCCACTCGGATCTGCAGTCACTTTAACTCTAAACTTTTCGGGAGCGGTGCGCATAGCATCAACTAATGGCAACGACAACTGGCCTACATCGGCCCGACGGTCATTCATGGTTATGTCCCTCTCGTAATCAATATATCAAGTTGGGCAACCCTAAGGCGGCACTCCGTGAGATGGATGAAACGTCAAACCGTAGAAGAGAACCCGCTAAGTAGGTAACTCATTATGTAATCTGTCTCGCAGTTCTCCAACTCGAGTCTCTAATTTTCTTCTCGTATCCGCCACCGTGGCCGCGGCCGCAGAAATAGAGCAAACTGGCATTCCTGGCAGTAAACGAGTACGTATTCGCGGTCGA
Organism: uncultured Enterobacteriaceae bacterium; assembly: GCA_964342175.1. Taxonomy (GTDB): domain Bacteria; phylum Pseudomonadota; class Gammaproteobacteria; genus UBA11873. Next base: position 2,144 of record CAYFFH010000147.1, read on the forward strand.
TCGGTTACCCAGTGAGGCCAGTTTAGCGTTTTTGTCACGATGATGGGACGCTCGGCATAACAAATTGCCATCGCGCGAACTTGCGCGACGGCCGGCAACGATGCATACGCCAACGTATCGGCCTTAAGGTGTGCCTCGAATACATGCTCCGGTTCTGCAAGGAGATCGAAGGTTACGGGCGGCCGCGCGTTCAATTCTATCAACGAGATATTCCCGTCTCCATTAATGATAAAATCGATCCCGCATAGGCCCCGTAGGGTAAAAGCGTTGTGTAATTTTTTCACCATCTTCGTCAGCTCAGTGCGCAAGCGATAAAACCACTGTGGAACAGCAATTGCTCCACTAAAACGATACGGCAACTCCGTATGATGTTGTAAATTCAGGGCTTCACATACGCCGAGAAGTAACACCGAGCCCGAGCTAACAATAAATGCAGCGGATAAATGCACACCAGTGTGTTCGTACTGAAAATATTCACGCTGACCGCTAAAGCGGTGCCTGTTTGTTCTCGTGACGCCAAAACCCCCACAGCTTCCACGACGCTTTAACAACCACTGGCCGTTTTTCGGTAACATTCCGAATGCGAACTGAGGAGTGTTGATACGGTGCGCGGCAAGTGTCCGACTGAAGGTCCGTGGATCATTAATCTTGAAAAACGTGCCAATAGAGCAACCCACGGTATCCCACCGCTGCGCCAGCGCCGCTAGTACATGAGGTTGCGCTTCCAGGCCACTACCCCACACGAGGATCATTGGCCCGTAGCTTGACCGTATCGACCGGACTGCTTCAGCTACGCTAGGGGCATCGAAATTGAAATCGTGACGTGGCCTTAATGTAATGTTGGCACGACACGCTATTTCGGTTTCCACATCACCAAAAAGATCCACTACCAGCGGTTCATACCCACAAGCGCGCGCAGCCTCGGCAAGTTGACGTCCGGAGCGAGCGATTATCAAAACGAATTTCGACATTCCAGAGCGATCCGGCCTCACCCTTTTCTTAGGTCCAAGTTTGAGACAAACTGGTCCGGATAGGGATAGCCTACAACGCCTATACCCCGAGCAGGATAGACTTTAATTCTTACTACCTTTAATCGACTCAAGTGCACGCCAGAGAAGCCGAGCCTGAGATCTCCTCACGCATGATAGTAGCGCCGTTGTTATCGACCCGGTGTACGGAATAACGTAGGCTCGCAACATCCTGATAACGGTGGGTCAGCGCTTCGAGAAGTTGTCCGGCCTGCGCTTCTCCGTCTACGAAAGCAAACCCTGTCGGTCCCCAAGAAGTTTGTCCAACTCCGACGATACGATGCGTTTGCTGAACCCAACGTATCGCATCGGCGACTGCTGCGCTCGTAAACTGGCCGCCTTGGGAGGGGCCAAAATGGGCTCCCATAGCTTGTTGAATCGCCGAAATATGGTCGCTAAAAGATTCGAAATCGCGCTCCACAAGTGCTGGGAACACGCCTAGGAGCATGCGCCTGCAAAGCGTCGCGGCGAGGGCCTCGTCCATTGCCTGAATCACTTCAAAAGCCGTCATTTCTGCTGCACCGCTCAAACCTTGCTGGGCCTCGTCCCATACGAGAATCACTTGCCATTGTTGCGGGAATTCGAAACGTGCTACCACGGGCGACACGATCGTAGTGGGCGCGTGACCACCGTCAAACACAAATCCTCCTGTCTCGAAGACACCAATACCAATGCCGGAGCGTTGACCTCGTCCGGTAAGCACGGCCCGTTGCTGGATCTCACAGTCCAGACCGAACAATTCGGTTATCGCCGAAGCAACCGCAAGCGCCAATTGCGTCCCCGAACCAAGTCCCGCGTGTACTGGTATAGAACTTTTAACCGATAAACGGAGGTGATGTGGTAACCCTAGGCCGCGCAGTACTCTGAGAGCGTAGTCTTTTGCACGGACAGAGTCGTCTCCGTCGACGTAAAAACTACCGGAACGTTCAGCAGTTACTCGCGTCGAAAGGCCATTCAAACCTAGACCGAGGCTGCCAAATCTACGCCCAAGGTTCCCATTTAAATCAACAAACCCAAGATGCAGGCGCGCATGTGATTCAACGGTAATACGGTGAGACGAGTCAGTCATCGCGATCGTGAGATCCTTATTCAATGCCCATTTTACGCCAACGCGAGGAGACCTGCCTGTATCACTTTGGAATAGTTTACTCAATAATTACGGGATAGATAGTGTGCGCTATTAGCCGTTGTGCTAAGTTAGCTAGGTTAGCTAGGTTTGCTGCGGTTGCCGGAAGCGCAACAAACTGACGAGAAATTTTCTAATCAGAAAGACTCAAGACGGGTACTGTGTCGAAGACATCAAAATCCGGATCCAATAGACGTGAGCGCCTTCAGGATGTGGCTTGCCCTTTCTGTTCGCTCCTGTGCGACGATCTTTCACTCACGGTTACCAAGAATAAGATCGTCGTGGCCGGTAACGACTGTCACCGAGCAAAGCTCGGATTCGAGGCCGATTCCGGTCACCAATACCCCCAGATCGAAGGTCAGCGGGTGAGCCAGACTGCAGCGATTAAGGCCGCAGTTAAACTATTGCACCGAGGACGCCGGCCATTAATCAGCGGACTCGGCACAGATATCGAGGGAGTACGAGAAGCGATACACCTGGCGGAGTTGTCAAAAGCCATTGTGGATCACGGCAATTCTGCAGACTTCGACAGCGGCATGCGCGTAATGCAGAAAAAAGGCTGGTATATGACTACATTGGCCGAATTACGTAACCGCTCAGATCTTGTTGTTATCGTCGGCGCGGATATCGTCGGCAACTACGAAAATTTTTCGCGGCGCTTCCTTGCTCCTAAACAAAATTTGCACCTCCGAAAATCCAAACGACGCCGGGTGTTCTATATCGGAGATATAGCAACAGCGCCGAAATCAACCAAAGCTCATATGATCGAAAGCATCGATTGTGATTCCAGTCGTATAGCCGAGGTAATGGCGGCGCTACGAGCCAGAATCTCTGGCCGGCTGTTACAAGCGAAACGCGTCGCCAAGACTCGAATGGGAGAGATCGAAACGCTAGGCGAGGCAATCAAAGAAGCAGACTATCCGGTATTCGTGTGGGCGCCTGCCCACCTCCCTAGTGTCCAGGCTGATCTCACCATCCAGTCCATCACTCAGATTATTGATGATTTGAATAAAACACAACGCGCCGCTGGGCTCGCCCTTGGTGGCGATAACGGCGGCATGAGCGCGGCCAATGTCTGTACATGGCTCACTGGTTACCCGCTACATGTGTCGTTTGCCGGAAAAACAATTGACTACGATCCGGTGCAATATAAAACGAGCACGCTACTCGAAAACGAGTCCATTGATACGCTAGTTTGGATAGACTCAATCGGAAACACGGCACCCCCTGCAACGAACCCCGGGGTCAAGCGAATTCTCATTGGCAGAGCCTCGACTGAACAGGGCTCGAGCTCCGATGTGTTCATTCCGGTCGGCGTTCCGGGAATCGACCATGCGGGGACAATGATCCGAACCGACTCAGTTGTATCCATTCGTCTCGATCAGGTCCGCATGTCGCGGGCGCCAAGTGTGCGAAAGATCATCCGTTCGATAGTCGAGCAGTGGTAAGTTGAACACTCAGTACGACAACTTAACCGAAGCGTACCAATGTTAACCCGACTTCGCGGCGCTAAGGTGTATGATCCGAGCAACGGTGTCGATGGGGAAGCTCAGGACATATACATCCAGGGTAATCGAATTGCCGAACCCCCAGTAAATGTCCTTGCCGTAGATAAAACCGTTGACGTCCGCGGATGTGCAGTGATGGCGGGCGGGATCGATATCCACACGCACATCGGCGGCGGCAAGGTCAATATCGCTCGTATGCTGCTTCCCGAAGACCACTATCGCGATTTGGTGGCGCGAGGACGCCATCCACGCATGGGCTGCGGTCATGCCGCGCCGTCGACACTAACTACTGGTTATCGCTATGCCGAAATGGGCTACACCGCATGTTTTGAACCCGCAATGTTACCGGTCAACGCGCGCCAAGCACATATGGAGATGGCCGACACACCAATTATCGACAAGGGTGCATACGCGCTACTTGGCAATGATGACTTCCTACTACGCCTACTAGCGCGACACGCCGACACCGAAGTCGTACGTGATTACGTTGCATGGATCTTACAATCGACACAAGCGCTTGCCATCAAAATCGTCAACCCCGGTGGCATCAATGCGTTCAAGTTCAATCAACGAAAACTCAATCTCGATGAAAAAAACGATTCCTATCAAATCACCCCCCGACAGATACTAAAAGTCTTGGCAAAATCGGTCCAAGATCTAGGTTTGAATCACCCTCTACACATCCATGGTTGCAATCTCGGTGTCCCAGGGAATATGGACACCACACTCGATATGATCCAAGGCCTTGATGGGATAGCAGCCCACCTCACACACCTACAATTTCATAGCTATGGGCTTGAAGGCGATCGACGTTTTTCGTCTGGTGCTGCTGCCATCGCTGAGATTATCAATGCTAATCCGAACATCTCCATCGACGTCGGACAGGTGATGTTTGGACAAACCGTCACCGAATCTAGCGATATAATGCAGCAATACGCAGGGCACGTATTCGCTGACCCTAAAAAGTGGGTTGGCATGGACATCGAATGCGATGCCGGCTGCGGGGTTGTACCGTTTCGCTACAGAGATAAAAACTTTGTCAACGCGCTGCAATGGGCCATCGGCCTTGAATTATTTCTGCTCGTTGAGGACCCGTGGCGAATATTCTTAACGACCGACCACCCGAACGGTGCCCCATTCACAAGCTATCCTCACTTGATCCGATTACTAGCCGATCAGAGCTTCCGTAGCGACATGCTCGCAACGATAAACGCGGATGCCGCTCGCGCAAGCGGCCTTGCGTCTATAAAGCGGGAATACAGCTTGTATGAGATCGCAATAATCACCCGGGCAGGACCGGCAAAATCCCTTGGTCTGAAAAATAAAGGCCATCTTGCTCCCGGTGCAGACGCGGACATCACCGTCTATCGTGAACAGAAAAACTACGAACGCATGTTTACCGCGCCGGAATATGTGTACAAAAACGGAACGCTCGTCGTACACAAAGGCAGAGTGTGCGACGAAACACCTGGGACGACACATGTAACTCGATCAGATTTCAATCCAGCTATCGAAACAAAGCTCAATCGATATTTCGATCGATATATGACGATGAAGAAAA
>CAYFFH010000148.1:0-7354 GCA_964342175.1 uncultured Enterobacteriaceae bacterium
CCCTCCCCCCCAGCCACAATAAAGCCGCTCCTAAGAGATCCTCTGAAATAACCGATCGGCCAGGAGTTGCATTAATAAGCCAAAACATTCGCGAGCGTCGGCTTCTCGTTGGCTTGCAAGGTCGCGAGCCTGTCTTGCCCCGCGATCTCCCGATATCTACCCGGTGACCTAGCAATCTGCGAGGTGTTAACGCATCGTTTACTTTTCCTGTAACTTTCTTTCTGACTCTACATGTCGGTGCTATGGACACGTTTCATAATTGCCACGCTAGGAGCAAATTCGTCTGCCGCAATCCGATCACGGGCGTCAAAATTGAGTCGCGAGCAAAAATCGTGAACGAATTGCCGCACTGGATTATCGAACTCTCGATTCATCACAATGTAGAATCGCTCTTCGACCATAGGTTCAAAGTTAAGATCGAAATGCGTCGCGACGCTCTTCGCACCGAACGCCACATCTACGTCGCGACTCGCCACTAACGCGCCAACTGCGGTGTGTGTATATTCTTCATCGTGGTAACCGCTGATTTCTTCAGATGCAAGGCCGCGTGCAGTAAGCAACGCGTCGAATGTCAGGCGAGTCGCGGAGCCTACTTGCCTATTTACAAATCTAAAATCACTTGAACTGAGTTCTTCGATCGTGAAGCAAGATCGATCACTGCGGGACATTAAACCAAGGCTCCGTTGCTCGATCATAAAAACTTGATCATCTTTGTCGTCTAAGAACGAAATCAACTTCGTAGCTACAGTGCGACCTAATTCACCCATCGGCATATGGAAACCGGCAATGTCTGCGTCGCCACGTCGATAGTGCCGTAATGCCCCTTCGCTGCCAACGATCTGCAGCGTTACCAAGCAACGATTCGTCGCCAGGTTTTCACGCAGGCGAAGCACGACGTTATCGTGACTCGACGCAATGCGCACTCGGCGCCGGTCTTTCTCAATCGAACTATCGATGGTGGCACTTGCCCGCAGCGCATTCACAGATAGAACCGGCTGTAAAGTCTGTTCGGCTTCTGCCCTCGCCTGCAATAGACCACGAGCGAACATCGTCAACGAGGCTCCGCGACCCTGAACTGAGACAAGCAATCGCTCGCCTAGCCGCGCCTCCCACGCCCGCACCAAACCCCAGGCATGCCGGTACGACACGCCTTCGGCGTTGGCCGCAAGATTTAACTGCCCTTCTGCCTCGACTCCGCGGAGTAGTAGAAACAGGAGTTCGTCTACCTCAATGGTTTCACCATCGAGAATCGTTCGCCAACGCAACGCGAGGTCGATCTCCATTATTTTGTGTCCAATACTTTGCTCAGGCCCGATGTATTTTCACATAGATTTGTAGCAACTGCCGATGCGCGCCGCACCATAACAACTATGACTCAAGCTGTATGAAGTAATGTTGCTGCGGGCCACTATTACTGCGATGGCATTTTTCGCTCAAAAGGTCAAAAACGCATTCACGGAAAGGTCGAAGTCTCGTGGAACCAAGATGCTGCATAGATACATTCAAAACCAAAAAGGAGCTCGGGGAATAATACAAAATCGGGAAATAAGTCGGCAGCCGAATACTTGATTCTGAATCATTCGTGGACAATCGTCTGTGGATTCCTTGTTTTATTGACAATTGCAAACGGCATTATGGGGCTAAAACAGAATTACTGGGCTAATCCAAGACGATTTGCAATATTGTTTTTTTGCATGTTCGAGGAACCTCCAACGATAGGCATTCCTAGTAGATCTTGCACTGTTTGCGCCATATCGAACTCTTCTGACATCCCGTAGGCACCTAATATACGCTGGCAAGCAATCCCTATAGACACCCCAGTCTCGCCAATAAAGAGCTTTGCCATACTCGTTTCGACTGACGCTGGACGACCTTGGTCGATCAACCATGCAGCGTGATAGAGCATATGTCTGCACGCCTCCAGCTGGGTCCGAGCTTGGACGAGTTCGTGGCGCACTGCCTGGTGGCCGCTGATTGGCTTTCCAAACTGATGGCGCTGTTGCGCGTACTCCCAAGCTTCTTCCACAGCACTCTGCGCTAAACCGAAATTCATCGCCGCAACCTCAACTTTTTCAACGTCCAGCGAGCGGCCGGCAAGAGCACGCCAACCGTCGTTCCAAGCTTGGGGACCACCTAAGATATTTTCAGCTGGTACCCGCACATCGTCGAAGTAGACATCAAAACTATGGCTATAGATTAGATTATGATGCGAAAGCACCTTCCGTGTAATACCCGGGGCGTGACTGGGTACCAATACCATGGATAAATTTTTGTATTTCTCGCCATCGGAGTCAGAATTAACGAAACACAAAATGAAGTCCGCCCAATCGGCACCAGTACACCAGCGTTTTACCCCGTTTATAACAACAACGTCACCATTGTCCTCGAGATGAGCGCGTGTTTTCACACTGGCGAGATCACCTCCAATATCTGGCTCCGAAAGACCGTAGGCGAACAGCAATTCACCTGCCGCAAGCTTCGGCAATAGCGTTGCTTTTTGCTCGGGAGATCCAGTTTCAGAAATATTCCCGCCACCATAGAACGCACATTGGATGTAAGGTCCCGCTAAAAACATGCCACCGCGACACAACTCTTCGATAACTGCTGTTGCGGCATACCAGTCTTGACCTAAGCCGCCGAACTCCTCCGGCACCGTAAGACCGCAAACACCCAAGTCCGCCAATTTAGCGAAGACGTCACGCGGCCAAGTCTGTGCTGCCTGCCATTCACGCCGCTTTTCACGCGGCGCTTCGTTTTCAGTGAATCGCGCTAGCGTATCTCTGAGCTGGATAACGTGTTCCGGCTCGTCAGCAAAATACATTGCTCACATCTCCTATTTCCCAGTGAAATTAGGCGTCCGCTTTTCAACAAAAGCGGAAACCGCCTCTTGCCGGTCATGGGTTGCATTGGAACTAATCTCGTATGCAATGGCCGCATCCATAACCTTATTCGCGATATCGCGCAATACTAGATTCACGGAGGTTTTAGTCCAACGCACGGCCCACCGAGGGTTATTTATGATCTTCCTCACCATCTCATTGACCTTTGCGTCGAGCTCAGCCGCTGGTACCGCATAGTTAATCAAGCCCATCGCTGCCGCCTCGGAAGCTTTTAGCATATCACCTGTTAGTAACATCTCTTTCGCCCTTGCGAAACCGATCAGCTGCGGCCAGATCACTGCACCGCCATCTCCAGCGACCAGACCAACTTTAACGTGTGGATCTCCGATCTTGGCACGCTCATCGGCGATGATGACGTCGCAAAGCAACGCAATCGATGCGCCGAGCCCTGCCGCCGCCCCGTTCAAACGGCAAACAATCGGTTTCTCCATTTCTAGCAAGCCATTAACAATCCGCTTCGCATCTACAGTGATACTCCGGAACTTCGTCGGATCGTCAATCATCTCCTGAAACCAACCCATATCACCGCCGGCGCAGAAGGCACGGCCAGTGCCGGTCAGCACGATAAGGTCGCTTCCTTCGTCAGTTTGTACATCGTAGAAAACTTTAGCCAATTCCTCGTGTAGTCCAAAATCGACGGCGTTCATCGGCCCGGCATCAATAGTGACCCACAGAACACGCTCGCGCCTCTCGAATTTAAAGCGTTGATAATCATCGAACATCATTATTGTTTCCTTCAGTAAATTTGCTTATTCACACGGCCTAAAACGGTGCGTGCGTCGATCGAATACTCGTATGGCACGACCCCTCATTGCTAGTTTCTTTCCTGGTAAGACGGTTGCAAACCCTCGATCATCTCGACCAGTCCATCGACTGCAGCCGCGATAAACTTTTCGCCGGATTCTGCACTAGCACAATGAGGGTCGCCAAATATCGAGGCGTGATTGCTTTCCGGATCAGGTCTCCGAGCATAGGTCCGAGACGGAGCACCGGGGGCAACCAAGTCCCAACCCACTAGAGGCGCATACACTCCGTCAAGTCGATCCATGTGCACCAGCTCTGGGCGAGTAGCGAGTTGAAACGACGTCTCAAATTCTCCACCATGGCCCATCCCACCGACTTTGGAGTTCCGTAATTCATGCACCGCTGCTGCGCCAGGCTCCCAATAACTCACTGCGGTGACCTTAAAATCGTAATCTGCGTCAAAGTCATCTATAAGGCGGCGCGCAACAGCGTCGTTTGACGTACCGTTCGGTCTGTTGCCATTCAGCAATAAAATGTGTTTAAAACCCTGCTGGATCAAGGATAACCCAATCTCATACACGACTTGCTGATACGTCTCGATCGACAAGGAGATCGTGCCACAGAAATGTTCAAAGGTTTTAGAAATTCCGTAAGGAACCCCAGGAGTGGTGACAGCGCCGACCCTCTCGGCAAGCCGCACCGCCATCTCCTCCGCTTGGTGGGTGTCGACGTCGGTCGGTAGGTGCGGGCCATGCGCCTCAGTCGCACCAGTTGGGACTATCACCATTTTCCCATCACCGATGGCATTGCTAATTTCTGCCCACGTCATATGGGCCATACGTGTTTCCATTGTGAAACTCCTCCGAGTAAATGTTCGTGCGCTCCGGTTCGAATAGTACAACGGGCGCAACCTTTTATGCGCGTAGAACAATGTAGATCTTACTTTGGCGCCCAACATTGACGCCACATGCTAGACTCAGCAACTCGCCAACGGAGGAAACATCCAGTGCCGGAAATCAGTGAATCTTTCAATATCGCACAACCAGTAAACCGAGTCTGGGCCTTGCTACAAAACATCCCGGAAGTAATGACCTGCCTCCCTGGAGCTCAGTTCACAGGCCAATCCGCTGAAGACGTCTATGGCGGCAAAGTCACCGTCAAACTTGGGGCCGTTACTGCCTCATTTGAGGGAGAAGCGACTGTGCTTGAACGCGATGAGACTACCCACACTTGCAGTTTCAATGGTAAAGGAATCGATAAGCGCGGCGGCTCGCGCGCCCAAGCCACGTTTAGCTACCGACTTTCGGAGATTGATGGTGGTACGCACGTCATAGTCGACGCGGATATTAAACTTACTGGTAAATTCGCTCAAATGGGTAGAACTGGCATATTCAACGACGTCGCGCATCAAATGACTGGCGAATTCGCTGCAAATTTAGAACAGAAATTACAAGTTAATGCCACCGTTGAATCGGGGGACTCGATGCCTGATACACCGGACCTGGTCGCAGGTGAAATCAGCGCACTAAAGATGATCGGAGTAATTGTTCGCGGACGGTGGCGCGCGTTATGTGCCGTGCTGGGTATTGGACCATCAAGGGAGTAATTGTGAGATCCCTTGACCTTAGAACTTGTTCTTCCTAATAGCCTGAGAAAAATATTGTTCTTCGAGCACTAGACTAATAACACGGAGTTAAGACGAAGCTATCCATAGAGCGCACGCAAAAACACCGCACTAACCTAGGGGTTCCTTGCTTTAGCCCTATCGAGAACCGCATGAATCACGTTTGAGGTCAGCGGTACTTCATGCAGGCGTTCAATATCAAATGGTTCCAACGCATCTTCGATCGCCGCTGCGACGCAGGCACCAACCGCAATCGTGCCCCCCTCACCAACACCCTTAACTCCTAACGGATTTAAAGGTGACGGCGTTTCCATATGCAAAATCTCTACCTCCGGCACTTCCGTCGCGTACGGCATTAAAAAATCCATAAAATTCGCATTGCGTGGGTTACCATCTTCGTCGTATTCGATTCGCTCGTACAGTGCACCTCCGATACCTTGGGCCAAGCCGCCACGGATCTGACCTTCAACGATCATTGAGTTAATGACTCGACCACAGTCGTGCAAGCAGACGTAACGTATAAACTTTACCGTACACAGGTCAGGATCAACCTCGACAATCGCCGCGTGGCCACCGTAGGCCCAAGTCGCGCAGGGTGGACTATAATAATCGGTTGCTTCAATGCCGGGATGAGCGCCCTCGTCCAATGGAGGCCGATCGTGCTTCGCGCTCGAGGCAAATTGCGCTGCAGATTTACTCGACTCACTAAACGTATAACGCAACGGATTCGAAATTGTTGCAACTTCAGCCAACGTCACTTTGCGCTCCGGGAATCCTTTTAGCCGCACCTCGCCCTCATCCAACTCCAGATCTATAGGTGAAACTTCCAACATACCGGAGGCCGTCTCAAGTACTTGCTCACGTACGATAAGTGCGGTTTTATAGACGGCGTTGCCGCTAACAACCGCAGCACGACTAGCATAAGTTGCCGCGCCCCAATCGTAGGCCTTTGTGTCGCCTTCGACCACAATGACGTCAGTTATCGCGACGCCAAGTTGATCAGCCACGATTTGGGCAAAAATCGTTTCATGCCCTTGCCCCTGTGTCGTGAGTCCAGTGTTAACGTAGACCTTGCCAGTAATTGGATGAATGCGGATGTGCGCGCCTTCGTAAGGGCCAAGCCCAGTCCCTTCAACGTAACAGGCGAGTCCAAATCCGAGATAGCGGTTCTCCTTGCGGGCAGCGGCCTGCTCGACGCGAAAGCGTGCAATATCCATGTGGGTTTCTAGCTTATCGATTGCACCTAGATAGTCACCGCTATCGTGACGCACCGGGAGGCCATCGGCGAACAAGAGACCTTCGCGAAGATAAGGGAAATCGTCTTTCCGGATCATATTTTTGCGCCGAAGTGCAATGCGATCCATACATAGTTCGTCGGCAAGTTGATCCATCGCCCTTTCTATCGCAAAACATGCCTGAGGGCGGCCGCATCCACGATAGGGTGATACCGGAACCGTTGGGGTATATATCGCCTGAAATTTGATCCAAATGTTTGGGATCCGATATGGACCCGCGATCGAGGTTGAGGCAACTTGCGCGACCGCTATCCCGTAGGGAATAAACGCCCCAGTATCATGCAAAAAAGTATCACGCACCCCGAGGACTTCGCCATCCTTATTCGCAGCTAGTTCAATTTCGTGTACTTGTGTACGCTCTTGATTCGACCCAAGAAAATTTTCTGATCGATCTTCCGTATATTTTACTGGTACACCAAGTTCCATTGCTGCATTAGGCACGAGCACCTCATCCGGGTAGAACAGCATAACTTTCTGACCGAAACCACCCCCAACATCTGGCGCGATGACACGCACCTTGTCCTCATCAATGTTAAATATTGCGGCAAGACCACCGCGAATCGGGATCGGCCCTTGGGTGCTATCCCACACTGTGAGCTCGCCCGTCACACCATCGTGACGAGCAGCCACGGCGCGGCATTCGAGCGGTGCCGCAGTACTTCGTTCGATGCGAACGGAAATTTTTGTGAAATGGTCGGCTCGAGCAAATGCGGCATCTGGATCACCTGAGGTTTGAGTAAAATCAGCAGCGACATTACCGAGCACATCAGCGTGCACAAGGTGCGCACCAT
>CAYFFH010000149.1:0-7349 GCA_964342175.1 uncultured Enterobacteriaceae bacterium
GACTGCCGTTCACAGAGGTTGAGGGAGCTTTCGATGAGATATTAGGTCGAACTGTCGTCGGCCGTATCGTTGTTCTGACGGGGCAGTAGCTTTGGCTTCGGGGACTATGCCGTTGACGAACAATGAGCGCCTTTCAGCACTCAACTATTATCCAGGAGCATAAGTTCGGGCAGCCTACCAAAGTTGCCATACCGATCGGCAGATATGAGGCAGCTCCAACGGCATTCCAAGATAGGACCATGGTTGCTCTAATTGGTGAAAATCCGAACCAACTGAAGCGTATAACCCATAAGCTTCGGCGCTTTTCGCCAGAGATTTAGTCATCATCGGATCTTGCTGTCCGGAGATGACCTCGAGTCCTTGACCTCCGTTTTTTACGAAGTCTTCGATCAACGCATTTCTTTTGTTGTGTGTTAGACCGTACTTCCCAGGGTGGGCTAAAACCGGGGTACCCCCGCCTGCCCGGATCCACTCGATGATCTGCTCAAATGGCGCCCAATATTGTTTCACGTCTCCAGCTTTACCGGGACCTAGATATTTCTTGAATGCTTCCGCTAGTGTCTTAACTGCTCCACGATCGACGAGATGCTGTGCAAAGTGTGGTCGACCGACCGCGCCTTGTTTCGCGACAGCTAACGCGCCGGGCAAGGTGTCTGGGAGCCCGGCCCGTTCTAGGCGTTCAGAGATCTGCCTAGCGCGCTGTTTTCGTGCATTTATCTGGAATGCCGTTGCAGTACCGATCGAATCGCTATCTAGATCGATATTGAGTCCAAGTATATGTACACCGGTGCGACGCCATTGGGTTGAGAATTCTATTCCTGGAATAATCCTTATCGCTTCTTTGATCGAACGGTAGCCGAGATCATGATATGCGGCGATTGTGTCATGGTCAGTGATTGACAGTAGCTTAACTCCGGCTGAATGTGCCCGTTCCAGTAACTCAAGCGCCGGCAACGTGCCATCAGAGCGGTTTGTATGTGTGTGTAGATCGACGATCATTTTTTTGCCTACAATCTAGCAGAAGCGATGTTTTTAAGGAGTGTAGGATGCGCTAGCGCGTTGGAACAAGCAAAGATTTTCGAGAGATGTTGGTCAAACCTTTTTGAGGGTGAAACTGCTAAGATAAAGTTAGTTTAGTGACTGGGAGTTCTGATGGGCGCAAATCTTGGAGTTGGCGGTTTGGACGCCTTGAACTTTGACAATCGGTTTGTCGGCTCGTTGCCGGGCGACTCTGAGACCGGCAATTATCGCCGACAGGTGAACGCCGCCTGTTACTCACGCGTTATGCCGGAGTCAGTTGCTAATCCAGAACTGGTCGCGTATGCGATCGAGGTGGCCGAACTGCTGGATCTGACCTCTGCTGATTGCGCAACGGGAGATTTCGCCGCTACCTTTGCTGGTAATCAGATTATTGATGGAATGGATCCTTACGCGACTTGTTATGGGGGTCACCAGTTTGGTAACTGGGCTGGTCAGCTTGGGGACGGTCGTGCGATTAACCTTGGTGAGATTGTCAATAGGGATAACGAACGCTGGGCATTGCAATTAAAAGGTGCCGGACCAACACCGTATTCGAGAACGGCCGATGGATTGGCAGTAATGAGATCCTCAATCCGCGAGTTTCTCTGCAGTGAAGCTATGCATCATCTTGGTGTACCTACGACACGCGCGTTAAGTCTCGTTCGAACAGGTACAGATGTGATGAGGGATATGTTTTATGATGGCCGACCGAAAGTAGAGCCGGGCGCCGTCGTGTGTCGGGTTGCGCCTTCGTTTACTCGCTTCGGCAATTTTCAATTATTTGCCTCGCGGGGTGAGATCGATGTTCTGCGTCAACTAGTTGATTACACGATCGAAATCGATTTCCCTGAAATTGGTCCGCCATCGAAGGCAAACTACGTCGCATGGATAGCGGAGGTTTGTCGCCGTACTGCGGTCATGATCGTTGATTGGATGCGGGTTGGATTCGTGCACGGTGTGATGAATACCGACAATATGTCCATTTTAGGCCTAACTATTGACTACGGTCCCTATGGCTGGATTGAGAACTACGACCCTGATTGGACGCCAAATACGACCGACGCTGCAGGGAAACGCTATCGCTTTGGACACCAACCACAGATCGCGCTTTGGAATCTCGTGCAACTTGCCAACGCGATTTACCCACTAGTGGGAGAAACCGAACCACTAGAACAGGCGCTGTCGGAATACACGCGCTGTTATGAACAAGGTTGGCAGGAAATGATGGCGTGTAAACTAGGGTTTCCCGTAGTTTGTGAAGGAGCGGTTTCAACTTTAGTTACTGAATTGCTCGAAGTGTTGCCATTAGTAGAAACTGATATGACAATTTTTTTCAGACTTCTGGCTGAACTCAAGACCGAACGTGATTTAGATGAAGCTGAATGCATGGGGGTGTTGGCTGACGCGTACTACATACCAGAGCAACTGAATTCCACCTATACAGCCAGGCTTTTTGCCTGGATTAGGGCTTATGGAAATTGTTTACGTGAAGCTGCCGTCTCGGATGATGAGCGAAAGACTAGGATGAATGCTGTAAATCCAAAATATGTATTGCGAAATTATCTTGCACAACTCGCGATCGACGAGGCTGAGAACGGAAACTATTTTAAAATAATAGAATTACTGCAGGTGCTGCGCAATCCGTACGCGGAACAACCTAATTATGAGCATTACGCAGCAAAGCGACCTGACTGGGCGCGAACACGGGCAGGTTGTTCTATGCTGTCGTGTAGTTCCTAATCTTACATTACGATTCTAATTAACTGGGAATCGTTCAGGAGAATAAACATGGGGATGCGGCCGGGGAAGAATTGTGTAGACATCGGAATCGTTGTCAAAGACATTGATAAGAGTTTGGAGTTTTATCAAGGGTTACTTGGACTCGAAAAGATCGGTGAGATGCCGGTATGGTTCGGAACCATGCATCGCATGGGCTTCGGCGAGAGTTTTGTTAAAATTATCGACCCTAGAGATCCACCGCCGGCTGGCACACAAGGTTTGGAAAAAGGGCTGGGGTTTCGTTATCTCACTTTTCAAGTCACGAATCTTGATGAGGTTTGTGCAGACTGTGAAAAGGCCGGAGTCATTTTTGATCTCACAAAACGCGAACTTATGCCTGGGGTTACCATCGCAATGGTCCAGGATCCCGACGGCAATGTGGTGGAGTTTGTTCAACGCGCATAAAGGCCGCCGCACTTCGAGTCAACTCGGGACTGATTGCAAGAAATATTGTATTTCGTCCCTTTGTTCTTCTGCAGCACGGCTAAGACTTGAAGGTAGTATGACAAAGTCAAAATCGGCGTTTGTAGCGTAAGAAAAGACCTGCGCTTCAGCAGTTTAAGCCAAAAGTGTCACGCAATACTGTGCAGATGTCATCGAGTGCGGTCAAACCTAAATCGACTTTTGCACCCATGCGCGCAAATCCATGGATCATTCCCGGGTAGCATTTATATTCGACACTGCCTCCGGCGGTTACAAGGGCCTCTGCGTAGGCCCGCCCTTCGTCACGAAGCGGATCGAATTCGGCTGTCTGAATAAATGTGCGCGGCAAATTAGCGTGACTCGGAGACAATAGGGGTGATGCGCGTGGATCGGTTCGGGTGGTACGGTCCGGAAGATATAAATTGGCAAACATTTCTAATGCATCTCGAGTTAGCAGATACCCAGTCGCGTTTTCCTGCAAGGATTCGTTATCAGCGGTGAAATCTACTGCCGGATAGAGTAGTAGTTGCAACGAGGGCATCGGGCCTGCGGAATCACGCAATGCGATAGTCACTGAGGCTGCGAGATTGCCGCCAGCTGAATCGCCGCCAACGGCGATCTTAGTCGAATCGATCTCAAGTTCAATCGCGTTATCCTTTATCCAGTGCACTGCCGCGAGACAGTCGGCCAGACCAGCGGGAAATTTGTGTTCTGGTGCGAGTCGGTATTCCACGGAGATAACGAACACACCTGCGCCGTGAGCGATGTGGCGGCACATATGATCGTGAGTGTCTAAGTCTCCAATAGCCCAGCCCCCGCCATGGTAGAAGACAAGGCATGGCGGAGCCTTCCTATGTTTGGTTTTTGGGCGGTAGATACGTATGGGGATGTCTCCTGCGGGGCCTCGGAACTTGGTGTTGACGACGCTTTGCAACGCACCAGTTTTATGTCGAAAAGTTAGTGTCGTTGCTGCGTACCCTGCACGGAGAGTAGTCAAATCACTACCATCAAACGACGCGCCGTCGGTAGCAGCTTCAATAAGGTCGCGGCATTGCGGATTCAAGGACATTTTCGTTCTCCCACTAGCTGAGCTAGTGATGATATCTCAGGAGAAGGTATTCGGGGACGCCTTGCGCGCTAATCGCGGCTTAGCGACATGTAAAATCACACTAGCGGTTACCCACCGACAGCCCAGAGCTTGACTAGTATTACCAGGAGACCTCAAATTGAGACTCCCATATAATGGCAATTTAAATCCACAGGGCATTGCGACGACTATAGGAAAAATGGAAGTGTTAGTTCGCTTAGTTTTCATGTCTTTACTTGTTGCGCCAGTGTTCGCAACTCAGACAGCGCCAAAAGTTGGCGATTTATCCCCAATCGATTCGTCGCGCTGGAGTCGCAGTAATGTTGCACATCTCCTTGAGCGATCGGGATTCGGTGCGACACCCGAAGAAATAGATCGATTTATGAAGCTAACTCCGGCGCAAGCTGTGCGACGAGTAGTTTATTTTGACGGGGTACCTTCTGACAATCTGCCACCTTTTGAACACTCGGGAGTTTTTAAAAGTGGATTGGATCCCTTCCCGTCTAGTCGACCGGCAACCACCGCACTTGCAAGGGATGTCGGTGAAGCACTAGGGATAAAAGTAAAAGAGTCTGGGAACCGGCCGTTGCAGGCGGTGGTGAACGAATTTTTCTACTGGTTGCGCGCTAGTCGGCTCGAAACTGACCGAGTAGCTTATTGGTGGGCGAACCGCATGCTGCTATCGCAACGTCCGCTAGAGGAAAAAATGGCGCTTTTCTGGCATGGACATTTTGCCACCAACGAGGACAAGGTCCGTGACTACCGCAAGATGCTCAAGCAGTTAAGGTTATTTCAAACCAGGGGGTTGGGCGACTTCAGAACACTGTTAATTGGTGTTGCCCAAGATCCTGCGATGCTCTCATTTCTTGATGCCGGTGTGAACGTAAAAGGCTCGCCAAATGAAAATTTTGCGCGCGAGATCATGGAGTTGTTCACTATGGGTGTTGGTCACTACACTGAAAAGGATATCCGTGAGGCTGCTCGCGCCTTTACTGGCTGGAATTACGTTGGGTTAGACTTTCAATTTGACTCTCAGCTGCATGATGACGGTATCAAGGAAGTCCTCGGGCGCACTGGGTTATTTGATGGTGTTGATGTGATCGATATTATTCTTGACCAAGACGCCACTCCAGAATTTATCGCAACCAAAATTTACCGGTACTTTGTCCGTGAGGGAGTGAATGATGAGTTGCGCGGCGCGCTCGCGGAATGTCTTAGATCCGAGAATTATGCGATAGCGCCCTTCCTGGAGACTATCTTTTTATCTCAAGATTTTTATAGTGATGAATCCCGAGCCACCCGAATAAAGAGCCCCGTAGAATTACTTGTGTCGACGTACCACAAACTCGGGCTTGATCGTATCCCTGGTGCGCCCGATTTTAATCTGTTGACCGAGGCACTTGGACAGCGGTTAATGCACCCACCTACAGTTGCTGGTTGGGCACAGGGACGCAGTTGGATCACGCCTAGTCTACTGATTGAACGTGGCAATTTCGCCTTAGATATAATGTTTGCGGACCTGTCATTTATCCCACAAGATCGTTACCCATACTACGCTGGCGGTGATGAGATTCGGGCTGTAGATGCGCGTATACGTGAAGGCCTAGATATGACTTCCGCGACGAAACCCTCACAGGCTGATAACGGTAGCGATATAATGGCGATGTCTAACACGATGGTCGATCGTGACGAGATGTTTAATACACGTTTTGGTAGTTACCGGGGTTGGCAGATGGCGATTGAACGGGTAAAACCGATCGAGCGAGATATTGCCCAAATAAATTTGACCGAGATGATAATGACTGCTCGTCTCATATCCCCTGATGCAGTGGTGGATTATTTAGTTCGGAGGTTTTTGTCAGTCCCGTTGGATGAGCTGACTCAGAGTCGACTCGCAAAATTCTTGGAAGAGCAACTCGGCACAACCGATATTATGGCAGCGTCGACTTATTTAGAGGATCCGTTGAGGCTTTTGTTACATGTGATCTTGAGTCGACCAGAGTACCAATTGGGTTAAGGGTGACCGCGAGTGATGAAATTTAATTATCGTCGGCGCCAACTGCTAGCCGGTGCTATGGGTGGCTTGGGGATGGCAAAATTCTCGTTACCCAGCGCCTTTGCCAAGGCCACTTTTCCCGCCCAAACCGATGATCGCATTCTGGTTGTTTTAGAACTATCGGGGGGCAACGATGGTTTGAATGCTGTCGTACCTTACGCTGATGACACTTATTATCGATTACGCCCGACGATCGGGATCAAAGCGCAACAATTAATTAAAGTCGATGACAACTATGGTTTTAATCCCGGCATGGTTGGTTTTGAGCGGCTATGGAAGGACGGTGAGCTCGCGGTAGTCCACGGCTGCGGTTATGAGAATCCGTCATTTTCGCATTTTACCTCCATGGCCTATTGGCACACGGCGGCGCCTAATAGCGGCAATGACTATGGTTGGTTTGGGCGACTAGCCGACGCGATGGCTCCGGAGCCACGGCCTAATTTTCTAATTAATATCGATACTGCACAATCTCTCGCTGTGCGCAGCCGAGTGCACAATCCCGTAGTATTTGATGAGCCAGATCGCTTTCGGCGCAATGGGATGCGTCCAGCACGTGCATTACTAGATCATATTGGACAACCCGATCCGAGTAATTCGACACAGAAGTATTTGAACGACGTTGCCAAGAGTGCACGGGAGGCATCAAGTCTTGTTCGTAGCGCCTGGTCGCGATACGACTCTCGAGTTGATTATGGCCTAGTTCCATTGCAGTTGCCGAAGGTCGCGGCGTGCATTGCTTCGGGGCTGCCAGCGCGATTGTACTATGTGGCCTTTCGTAACAACGCGTTTGATACCCATGTGCAGCAAGGCCCGCTACATCAGCGTCTTTTGACCTACACCGCAGACGCGGTGCACGGTTTCATACGTGATATCGAACGCCTCGGTTTTGGGGATCGCGTTACTCTTTTAGCGTTTTCGGAATTCGGGCGAAGAGTGCCTGAAAATACTAGCCTCGGTACCGACCATGGGACTGCAAACGTCATG
>CAYFFH010000150.1:0-7314 GCA_964342175.1 uncultured Enterobacteriaceae bacterium
TAGTCCAGAGGCTATCGAACTCAACAAATCGTTCCGCGCCGATATCAAAGATTCCGGAATGTTCACCCTTCCTTTTGATGAGCAGCGTAGCAATTGGGACGCATTTGGAGACACAATTCCCGAATACTCGGCCGATGTTTCGATCGAACCTGATAGCTGTAATGATGTGCCCTGCGAGTGGGTCATCGCGCCAGGAGCACACGAGGACAAAATCCTGCTCCATTTACACGGCGGTGGTTACGCCATTGGACATCCCAACGGCTACCGTAATTACAACTCACGCGTGTCAGAAGCGATCGGCGCACCGGTGCTCGCGGTTGACTATAGCCTCGCACCCGAATTTCCATTCCCCACAGCTATCGAAGATTGCTTAAATGTGTATAAGTGGGTCTTAGAGCATGGGTATGAGCCAGAGAATGTTGCTTTTACCGGAGAGTCAGCTGGCGGAGGCTTAGTCTTCGCCACTCTGTTAGCTGCTCGCGACGAAAAAATACCACTCCCTGCGGCTGCAGTAGCGATCTCGCCGTGGATAGATTTAACAAATAGCGGAGCCTCCCATCAGTTCAATGAGCAATTCGATCCAATGATTGGTCCAGCAGTGTTAGATATGTTTGCGGCTGCCTACATCAACGGTGACGATCTGCGAAACCCGCTGGCATCACCGATTTTTTCAGAACTTGCCGGTCTACCGCCGATCTACTTACTCGTAGGAAGCACCGAAGTACTCCTCGATGATGCGCGCACGTTATTTATGAAACTGAGCCGCGCAGGAGTAGACACCACAATCGAAGTTGCACCCAATATGCCCCATATCTGGCCCATCTTTGCTTATCAAATACCGGAGGGTCGTACTGCGATCGCACGTATGTCCAATTTCTTTAAAACACACTTAAACTGATAAAATAAACACGATGCTTTATGGCTTGCGTCCCACATTACTGCTTCAATTTGCACTTGAGTAATAAATGGGAAAACAGCCGGATCTACATTACTTAACCACAATTCATTCTACCGTCCTACCGCATCAGTAAACTTTTACGCAACTCCTGAGGGCGATGCGCCTAGCTGTTGAGCCATCCAATCTGCCACTCTTCCAAAAGCTTGTGGAGCAACACCGCCGCAGGGATGGAACTCGTTTTCATAAATCATTAGTTCTTTGGGTTTTGCGTTAACGGCGCGGTCAATAAACATTCGCGCATCAGACTCCGGAGTCAATTCATCAAACTCGCCGTGTAACATTAATAGCGCACAGTGGAGCTTATCTTCGAGTCCGTCAACTGTGATATATGGAATGATCTTATCTACTTCTTCTTCAGAGGAGGCACCGGTCATATACATAAGGTTTTCTTTAAAGCTTGGTTGCCCCAAGTCGAATCCTTGTTCGTAAAACGCGCCCATTAGCCCGGCACATGCTTTTAGACGTCGATCAGCAGCACACATCACCGGGCCCCAATACGAACCCTGACTGATCCCAAACACCCCTATTCGAGTTGAATCAATCTCGTTACGAGATTCAAGATAGTCAATCGCCGCAGTAGCGGCACCGCCGTAATTGTCTTCACACATCCCTGGAATCTGCCAGAACTGGCCACCGTCAAGCCGACTTTCGCCATGACCCGGACCATCTAACGATAGGACTGCCATCCCTCGTTCAATCAGTATGTTCAATTCAACGTTCGGGAAATCTTCTTTTATCATATCGAGCCCCGGACAGAACAAAACACATGGATGCGGCCCCACCCCTCGGGGTAGATGAAGATACCCGAATAATTTCCCTCCCGCGTACGCAATTTCGACTTTTTCAATAGGTGTTGGATTGTATTCGAGGACCTTTGCATAGCACTCGATACATTTTCCATGGAGGGCACGTTTTTTCTCTCCGTCATCGAAAACGGCCCATTGTCCGCGTGCATAACATTTTGCGGCACGATGATATTCGTTCCGGGCCGTCAAAAAGTTACCTTTAGATTCGGCTTCACGGGCTGCTGCCTCACGTTCTTCAGCAACTTGCCGAAAACCTTTAATTAGCATCCCTGTGCTGGATGCCGAAGTTGCCGCTTTTTCGATATCAACATACTGATACCCCATCTGCAAAAAAAAGCCCATAGAGCCTCTAAACAAAGTATCCAGGGCGCCGCCTCCCAGAAAGCGATCCAGGATCCAACCTTGTCGATTGCCGCGTGACGTTCGCATGTTGCGAGTATCCTTTCTTTAATAACTTGTTTTCGCAAACACTAGGACGTCGCCATCTCTTTTCGTAAGTGGTCCGTCTCGACCAGATCAACTTTGAATGTATCGGGTTGGATTACTACTCCGTAATCTCTGCGCGCACCTTCAACTGTTACAAAACCGTATCTCACATCTTCAGCGACCCGCTCAACCTCACGCTCAAGGGGATCTCCCCACCCGCCACCGCCGCCCGTGCGAGTTGAAAATACTTCGCCAGCACTCATCCAATGATCCGTTAGTTTATTGACGCGCCTCTCATTAGCTGAACCAGGATTTAACACGACGTGGTTTGGTGCCCCACCTTTACCATCGAATAGCCCCCAACTTGGATCATTCTCACGTTCAAAAGTAAATATAGTGCCAACAGTTTGTCCAGGAGGGACTTCAAACTCTCGATATACACCAAGGCCACCCCGCCAACGTCCAGGCCCGCCCGAATCAGGAATTAGTTCGTAACGTTTTAGATAAATCGGGTATTTTGTCTCGGCTATTTCCCCAGGGATGTTATAAGTATCACCGTCCAACGGTGCAACCAATGCGCTTTCGCCGTCACGATCGTGCGCCGCCCCATAACCCCCGCCTTCAGGTTCAGCACTGATGAATTGTCCGCCAGACTCAGCGTCGGTGCCATAGTAGAAGCAACAGCAGATATCGCCGAAGGTACCCGCTATAACGCGCTCTGGAACCGCGTCCGCTAACGCACGCTGAAACAGCTCTATTAACGTGACCAACGGAGAAGGATAATTACTCACCGGCGCGGGTTTTTTTGGCCACAGCATCGATCCCTCCGGGACATCTATGGTGAGTGGCCGAAAACACCCTTCATTATTCAAATACTCCGGCGCGACGAAGTATTTGTACGCAGCCCGCGTTGCCGCAATTGTCGCGTGGTACGGTACGTTCTGAGAACCACGTAATTGATCCGCCGTACCAGCAAAGTCTACATGCATTTTGTCGTTCTTGACGGTAATGGTTAAGCATATTTTAAAGGGCGCATCTATCGGAGCCGCATCGTCACCAGTACCGTCCTGCATTGCTTCAGCACGATAAACGCCATCGGGGATAGTTGTAATCGCTTGTCGGTGAGCGTGTTCACCGCGATCAAAGAGCTCGGTAAAGGCCTGCCGAAGATAACTTCCCCCATACTTGTTAGCCAATTCGCTAACCCTCTCGGCACCAACGCGAGATCCGGATACCAATGCGCGGAGGTCACCAGTATTAAGACGCGGCACTCGATTGTTAGCTTCGAGAATCCTGAAAACATCCGGATTCGGCACGCCACGTTGGTATAGTTTTACAGGAGGAATAATTAATCCCTCTTGAAAAATCTCGGTTGTGTCGTTGAACATGCCGCCTGGTGCCTTACCTCCCCAATCCAGTAAGTGGGCTCGAAATCCTGCGAATCCTAAAAGGCCATCATCATCAAAGATCGGTAAGATGGTCGTTGTATCAGGCAAATGGGAACCGCCGGCATATGGATCGTTTGATACCACTACATCTCCCGGTTCAAGGTTTTCAAAACCAATGATCTCGTCTGCCGCCCTAATTACGTAACCGATGTTAGCAAGAAATATTGGTATGCCGGATTGCTCCGCAAGAATATTGCCTTCAGCGTCAAACAAACCACAGCTATAATCGAGGACCTCATAAATCACCGTGCTGTAGGCACTACGGGTAACGACGACCTTCATTTCTTCGCAAGTACGTAGCATTGAATTACGAATGATCTCAAGCGTAATTGGATCAACTTCATTCTTCTCTGTTTGCCTCATATCCAAAGACTGTGCTGTTGACATACGCTCTCTCCTCAAAATTTAAGGGTCGCTACTTCAAATCGGTTGGCTTGTAAGATTTATATCTAGATTGCCGTATTCATCAACTGTAGCTACTTCATCGCCCCACAGGATCGTGACCGACGTAGCTTCTTCCAGAATCGCCGGACCTCTTATCTGGTTTTGAGCCTTTAATAGACCCCGATCGTACACTGGGAGGCTAACGAACTTATTTGTTAAGTAGACCGGCCTATCGCCTATTTTCGCGTGTCTAGATGAACTCGTGCCATCTTCAATATGATTTAATTTTGGTTTTTCCATCATGCCTACAGCTGTTAGGCGAACCGCCGTAATCTCCGTCGGTTCGCCGGTCGCGGCCTGATGGAACGCTTTTTGATGAAGGGTATCAAAGTCCGTACCCAGACTGTCGAGTGCCCCCCCATCGAGCTCACCCGTTACAGGTACTTCAATCGTGTGTTCCTGGCCCCAATAGCGCATATTGATCCGACGCGACAACTCCCGCTTATTCTCGGGAACCCCATCGCGCGTTAGAAGCTCATTGACCTCTTTTTCCATCGACTGAAACAAGGCATTGATAGCATGGGGATCTGCGGAGTCGACTCGACGCACGTAAGTTTGGCTCCGGTCATACCGGATGTCCGTCATCAACATACCCCATGCCGAAAAGTTAGCAGGTCTCAAGGGTATAATCACCCTTGGGATTCCTAATTCACGTGCTATCCTCGTAGCAAAAGCTGGCCCCGAGCCACCGTAGCCCATTAATGTAAATTCTCGAGCATCGTGTCCTCGTTCAACCGAAACAATACGCACCGCACTTTTCATGTTATCGGCGACGATGTCTGCAATGCCAGCAGCAACATCAATAGGATCCATTTTTAGTAAATTGCCAATCCTAGTAATCGCATCGAGTGCAGCGTCGCGATCGAGTTTTAGCTCGCCACCCCAAAAGTTATCAGCGTTAAAACGACCAAGGACCACATTAGCGTCTGTTAAGGTCGGTTCGGTACCTCCCCAGCCGTAACAAACTGGCCCAGGATCCGCACCCGCACTGCTGGGACCGACTTTTAAAATACCGCTTTCATCAATCCAAGCTATGCTCCCGCCGCCGGCACCAAGTTCGATTATATCGAGAACGGACAGCGCGATTGGATGATTCTTTCCTATCCGATATTCCCTCACGACTGATGGCATGCCATCTTTGACTAGACTCGCTTTGACTGTGGTACCACCCATGTCGAACGAAATTAGATCTTGGACACCAATCGTTTTACCAAGCTCGACTGCGCCAATAATACCGGCGGCAGGACCAGATTCCACCATGTGCACTGGTTGGCTTTTGGCGTAGTCTGTCGTCATCATGCCACCGCTGGAATTCATGATGAATAACTGACCCCGACTACCCTTCGCATGAAGCGATTCTTCTAACGAGTCTATGTAACTTTTTACGATAGGTTTAGTGAATGCGCTAATAACAGTACTAGACGCTCGCTCGAACTCACGGTACTCCCGGAGCACATCATAGGACAGAGTCACGTCAGCCTCTGGACATTCTTCGCCTAGTATTTCGCGCATGCGCAATTCATGATTAGGGTTCGCGTAGGAATGCAAGAAACAAACAGCAATCGACTTAGCACCTTGTTCCCGCAGATAGCGGGCAGTTTCTCGTGCATTGGACTCATCTAGTGGCTTCAATACATCTCCCCGCGCGGTCATACGCTCTGGCACCGAGAGTTGCAGGTGTCGTGGTGGTATCGGTTCAGGCTTCTGATACTTTATGTTGTACATCTCCGGACGGTTATGTCGCTGGATAATCAACACATCACGAAAACCTTCTGTGGTAATAAATGCAGCCTCGGCACCTTTCCGCTCAATGACTGCATTGATCACAACTGTTGAGCCGTGAATCATGCTCTCGAGATTCGCCAGATCAAAGTCGTGGCGAGCAAGACAATCTAATATGCCTTCAGAAAAATCTGCCGGCGTGGACGGGGATTTTTGAAACTCTAGTTCGCCGCTATCATTAAATAGGACCGAATCGGTAAAGGTACCGCCAACGTCTGTTGCAACTCGTGCCATTTGGCTCCCCACATAGTTTCTGGATTTGATCGACTGGGTAGTTAGATATTTTGCTTGAGATTAACACGCAATCTAGCAAATATACACATCACCCCAGGAGGAAAAACCTGTTCTTGTAGCGCGACAGATATACCTCTCTTTTAAACAACAAGAGATAACCCTAGCAAGCAGAATTTAAGGCCAAAAGAGTTTGGAGGGACTATCTTCTACAGCGAGCGCAACTGCAGGCTCTTAGGCGCTAGTCTGGAGTTCTGGTAATACCTTTTCGCTTACCAGTAGCATGCTCTCGTGTGCCATCTCATACGGTAATCCGCCCCAAGTTGGTGACAACATGACTGAATAATCCCCGATCACATCTCGACGAGATTGAATCTTCTCAATTACCTGTGCGGGCGTACCGCATGCCGCCTGATCGATAAATGCATCTGCAGCGACATCGATCCCTATCTCTTGGATCGCGCGTGCCTCCGCAGCGTAATTTTCATACCCCCTAATTCCGTCCCAATGTTCGCCCCCCCAACTGTAATGATGTTCAAGTGCTTTAAAGTGGGTAGTTAGATATTTTCGGACTATTTTTTCCGCCACCTTCGCGTCCTCGTGGCAATAGGTGAAATCAAGCATAATTGGCGGATTAGTCGGTAGACGACCATGTTTTTCTTGAAATCTTGACCGCCATAACTCGATGATTGGGACATCACCTGCAGGATCCTGCCGTACGAACATCATCAACGTTGCACCAAGGTCTGCAGCCGCGCCGGCAGAGTCCTGCGACACTGCAATACTATATATCCGATCTCGAAAACTTCGCGGCGATGCAGGATGTACTTCGACGCGCGGCTGCTTAATATGTTTTCCATCGCCCTCTGTGTAGCCGGTTTCCAAAGCTCGTATAGCCATATCGATCTCGGCCTGTATCATCTACTCGTTGTTCAACCCGTGACCATCGCCTTGAAAGATTAAGAACATCCCTACCTGAACTAATTACTCCTTATTTATCTTGTTTTATGGCGATTCCAATTCAAAACCACGCAGGAAATTAGCCTGCGCGATTACAAGTGAGAACTCGGATCAACTCATGGTCAGAATCCCGTTTCTTCTGCAGGAGGAGGCTCAAACTCCGCTACGCCTTTGACCTCGCTCCCGTGTAACGCATGACAAAGATAAATCATGGCCGTGAATAATAGTAACGCCGTTGCTTGGTGTAATGCCGCCAGGG
>CAYFFH010000151.1:0-7290 GCA_964342175.1 uncultured Enterobacteriaceae bacterium
ACAAACAATATCTTGTCGCCTGCTAACGGTGACCCGATCATTGTTCCTACACAGGACGTTGTGCTGGGTCTTTATTACATGACACGCGAATCGGCGAGCGCGAAAGGAACCGGCATGACGTTTGCCGATATCGAGGAAGTGCACCGCGCACACGAGACCGGTAACGCGTCTCTCCACGCATGCTGCCGAGTTCGCATGACCGAACGGCTCGTTGACGAAGACGGCACACAACGAGAAACGACGAGCATTGTTGATACTACAGTCGGTCGCGCGCTTTTGTCATCCATTTTACCCGACGGTATGCCATTCGAGCTTGCCAATAGGACTCTTGATAAGCGTTCTATTTCTCGTCTATTTGATGCCTGCTATCGCAATGTCGGATTAAAAGAAACGGTAATCTTCGCTGACCGTCTGATGTACATGGGCTTTCAGCAAGCGACTCGTGCGGGTGTTTCAATCGGGGTTGACGATATGGTTGTTCCCGAAGAAAAGGGCCCGATCATTAAAATTGCGGAAGATGGAGTGAAGGAGATTGAGGAACAATATGCCTCGGGATTGGTGACGACTGGTGAGCGTTACAACAAAGTTGTCGACATCTGGTCGCACACCAACGACCAGGTCGCCAAAGCAATGATGGATAAGCTTGGTAAGGAGATCGTTGTCAATGCAAAAGGCGAGGAGGTTGAGCAAGCGTCTTTTAATTCGATATACATGATGGCTGATTCAGGCGCGCGCGGTTCGGCTGCTCAAATCCGGCAATTAGCCGGAATGCGGGGTCTTATGGCTAAACCGGACGGCTCGATAATTGAAACGCCGATAACGGCCAATTTTCGTGAGGGTTTGGATGTACTGCAGTACTTTATTTCGACCCACGGTGCGCGTAAAGGCCTCGCCGATACAGCCTTGAAAACAGCTAATTCTGGCTACCTAACGCGACGTCTTGTAGATGTGGCGCAAGATTTGGTTGTGACGGAGGTTGATTGCGGGACGACCGATGGTTTCGTCTTAACTCCGATCATTGAAGGCGGTGACGAAGTTGAGGCATTGCGTGATCGTATTCTTGGTCGCGTTTTGGCGGAGGACGTATATAAGCTTGGCGGTGATGAAGTTTTGGCCTCTGCAGGGACCCTATTGGACGAAATCTGGGTACAACAGCTTGATGACAACGGAATCGACGAGGTGAAGGTGCGGTCGACAATCACCTGTCAAACGCGATACGGAGTTTGTGCGTCTTGTTATGGCCGCGACTTAGCCCGTGGGCACCGAGTAAACGAGGGGGAGGCAGTAGGGGTTATGGCTGCCCAATCGATTGGTGAGCCGGGTACACAGCTGACTATGCGTACTTTCCATATCGGAGGCGCTGCGTCGCGAGCAGCAGCGGTGAATAGCATCGATGTCAAATATGGCGGATCGGTAAAGCTGATTAACTTTAAGGTACTAGAGCGCAGTGATGGCGACTTCGTTGCAGTGTCACGCTCGGGTGAACTTGCAATAATCGATGATATCGGGCGCGAACGTGAGCGTTATAAAGTGCCGTACGGCGCGACCTTGAAGGTTGCCGACGGTGCAGTCGTCGATCCGGGGCAATCGATTGTCCACTGGGATCCACACACCCATCCCATAATTACTGAGGTGGACGGGCAGGTCACGTTCAAGGATATTGTGGACGGCGTAACTGTGTCTCGGCAAATGGATGAAATTACGGGTCTCTCGAGTATCGTTGTCACGGATCCTAAGCAGCGAGGCACGGCAGCGAAGGATCTACGTCCAATGATTCAGTTGGTTGATGCGAAAGGTGGCGAGTTAAAGATACCAGGCACAGACCTTCCGGCGCAGTATCTTTTGTTGCCGGGTGCAATCGTAAATATCGCGGATGGTGGTGAGGTTAAGGTTGGCGACGTGGTGGCGCGTATCCCGCAAGAATCGTCGAAAACTCGCGATATTACGGGTGGCCTGCCGCGGGTAGCCGACCTATTCGAGGCTCGGAAACCGAAGGAAGCGGCGGTATTGGCTGAGGCTACCGGGACCGTATCGTTTGGCAAAGATACTAAAGGTAAGCAGCGTCTCGTAATCACGCTTGAAGACGGTACTACCGTCGAAAATTTGATCCCAAAATGGCGCCACGTGACAGTGTTCGAAGGCGAGCATGTTGAAAAGGGAGAAACGATTTGTGACGGCGCACCTGATTCACATGACATTCTTCGCTTGAAAGGAGTACGTGAACTCACTCGATATATTGTAAATGAAGTCCAAGAGGTCTATCGGCTTCAAGGTGTTAAGATCAATGACAAGCATATCGAGGTTATTGTGCGTCAGATGCTTAGAAAGGTAGAAATTGTCGAGCCAGGGGAAACGCGGTTTTTGCGTGGAGAGCAGGTTGAAAAGGAGCTTCTGGTTGAGGAAAATGACCGGATAGGCCGGGAAGGTAAGGAGCGTGCGACCTATGAGCAATTATTGTTGGGTATCACCAAGGCGTCGCTCGCTACCGAATCCTTTATATCGGCCGCTTCATTCCAGGAAACAACACGCGTCCTGACCGAAGCGTCAGTCACTGGGAAGCGTGATGAACTTCGGGGTTTGAAAGAAAATGTCATTGTCGGACGGTTGATTCCTGCGGGGACTGGATTTTCCTACCACGGAGAGCGCAGACGCAAGCGGCTTAAGGTATTTGACGAGGTGCCAGGCTTGAGTGCCGCGGATGCTGAGATTTTGTCCGAATTGCAGTCCACCGAACCTGTGGAGGAGGGCGTCGATCAGACTACGAAAAGTGCTTGAAACCCGTTGACAGTCTAGTCTTCAGGTACTTATAATCGCGCCACTGCGACAGGCCGGAGCACGCTCCCGCCTGTCGCTTTAGTTTGGCACCCGGCATACCTGTCCCTTGGGGTTGCAATTTGCAACCAATCTACCACAACCACCCCGTAATCGCGGTCGTGTGCGTAGCTGATGCTGACATCGTCGTTGTTGTCTGAATGAAGTGGAGGGGGAGCGTTTCTCGTAACAGCGAAATTGGGCTGTAGGGCGAGTACGTACCTAAATTCTAACACAACCAAAATGACTCCCAGGGGGTCAGTTAGAAGTCGAAATTATGGCCACAATAAACCAATTGGTGCGCAAGCCTCGAAAGCGGCAGCACAAGAAAAGTAACGTGCCTGCTCTTGAAGGCTGCCCGCAGAAACGTGGAGTATGTACCCGCGTTTATACGACTACACCTAAAAAACCTAATTCAGCTTTGCGAAAAGTAGCTCGTGTGCGCTTGACTAACGGCCAGGAGGTCACGACCTATATTGGCGGTGAAGGGCACAATCTCCAGGAGCACTCGGTTATTTTGATCCGTGGTGGTCGAGTTAAAGATTTGCCTGGCGTACGCTACCACACCGTTCGTGGAACCCTTGATACTTCTGGTGTTTCGGATCGTCGACGCGGTCGTTCGAAGTATGGCGCCAAGCGACCCAAAGCGTAGAATGAGCACGAATAATGTCTAGACGGCACGCTGCACAGAAACGAGAAATTTTACCCGATCCGAAATACGGAGATCAGGTGTTGGCGAAATTCATAAATCTAGTCATGTCGCGAGGGAAAAAGTCAGTTGCAGAGAAGATTGTCTATGGCGCGCTGGATGATTTGAAAGTCAAGGGAGAGCCGCTAGAACTATTTAAGTTAGCACTGGATAACGTCGAGCCTAGAGTTGAGGTAAAATCCAGACGTGTCGGTGGGGCGACGTATCAGGTTCCGGTCGAGGTCAGGCCACACCGGCGGATGGCTCTCGCCATGCGCTGGGTCGTTGACGCAGCGCGTAAGCGTAGTGAGAAGTCGATGGACAAGCGGTTGGCGGGCGAACTCCTGGATGCGGCCGACAACCGTGGAACTGCGGTAAAGAAACGCGAAGATACGCATAAGATGGCCGAGGCCAATCGCGCGTTTTCGCACTATCGTTGGTAGTGCTGGGTTTTGGAGTTTGACAAGTGGTTCGCAGCACACCAATCGAACACTATCGCAATATTGGCATCATGGCCCATATTGATGCGGGTAAAACGACCACCACCGAGCGGATTCTTTACTACACCGGCGTTTCACATAAAATTGGTGAAGTTCACGATGGCGCGGCCACGATGGACTGGATGGAACAGGAACAAGAACGCGGTATAACTATTACATCCGCGGCGACCACTTGTTTTTGGAGCGGCATGGCACAACAGTTTCCCATGCACCGTATTAATATTATCGATACCCCGGGACATGTTGATTTTACGATTGAGGTAGAGCGATCTCTGCGAGTCCTGGATGGCGCGGTAGGTGTCTTCTGTGCCGTTGGAGGAGTGGAGCCTCAGTCGGAAACGGTCTGGCGCCAAGCCAATAAATATGAAGTTCCGCGACTCGCCTTTGTCAATAAGATGGATCGTGCTGGGGCTAATTACATACGCGTCGTCGAGCAGATCAGGGATCGCCTTGGTTCCAATGCGGTACCTATCCAATTACCAATAGGTGCCGAGGATAAGTTTGCTGGCGTAGTCGATTTGATCAGAATGCGCGCTATCTACTGGGATGAGGTAACACTCGGGATGAAGTTTGAAGAGCGAGATATACCGGCGGATATGCAAGGTGACTGTGCCGTTTGGCGCGAACGCATGGTCGCAACAGCCGCAGAGTCGATTGATACGTTGACCGAGAAATATCTTGAAAATGGCGACCTTGATGCACAAGACATCGTTACGGGATTGCGTGCTGGCACGCTTTCTAACGAAATAGTTCCAGTTTTATGTGGTTCCGCCTTTAAGAATAAAGGCGTGCAGGCAATGTTAGATTCGGTTGTCGAGTTGATGCCAGCTCCGACTGAAGTTAAACCAATTAAGGGTTTGTTGGAGGATGGCACTGAAGCATCACGCCTATCCTCTGACGATGAGCCATTCGCGGCACTAGCGTTCAAGATTGCGACAGATCCTTTTGTCGGGAGCTTAACTTTTTTTCGTGTCTATTCTGGGGTGATTAATTCTGGCGACTCGATATACAACGCGACTAAATCTAAGAAGGAACGAGTTGGGCGTATTTTACAAATGCATGCTAATTCGCGTGAAGAGATAAAAGAGGTACGCGCCGGTGATATTGCTGCTGCCGTGGGGTTAAAAGAGGTCACAACAGGTGAGACCCTTTGTGCGATCAAGCAAGTTATCACGCTGGAGCGGATGGAATTTCCTGATCCGGTAATAGCGGTTGCTGTTGAACCGCGTACTAAAGCTGATCAAGAGAAAATGGGTGTGGCGTTAACTAAACTCGCGGCAGAAGATCCGTCGTTTCGAGTGTCCACCGACGTAGAATCCGGTCAGACCATAATTGCGGGAATGGGAGAGTTGCATCTAGATATCATTGTCGATCGGATGCGTCGCGAATTTGATGTTGAAGCCAACGTTGGTAAGCCGCAGGTCGCATATCGGGAGACGATCAGAAAACTGGTTGAAAAGGCTGAAGGCAAGTTTGTGAAGCAATCTGGCGGACGCGGTCAGTATGGGCACGTGGTATTCCGGATAGAACCTGGACCACCGGGTCTAGGTTTTGAGTTCGTGAACGAAATTGTTGGCGGTACGATACCTAAAGATTACATACCGGCGGTGGAAAAGGGTGTAGCCGAGCAAATGACCAATGGGGTAATTGCAGGTTATCCGATGTTAGATGTCAAAGTTACCTTATATGATGGCTCCTACCACGATGTTGATTCAAGTGAGGTTGCGTTTAAGATCGCGGCTTCTATGGGTTTTAAGGACGGGGCAAAGCGTGCAAACCCAGTTTTGCTAGAACCTGTGATGAATGTAGAAATCGTTACTCCGGATGAATATGTTGGACCCGTAAACGGAGATGTGAGTCGGCGTCGCGGAATATTACAGGGTACGGAAGACTCGCCCGCCGGAAAGATCATCCGTGCGGAAGTACCTCTTTCTGAGATGTTCGGTTATTCGACCGACTTACGCTCTGCAACTCAAGGTCGGGCAACTTATACGATGGAATTTTCACGTTACCTTGCAGCGCCGAACAACGTTGCAGAAAAAATTATCAAGCAATAGAGGATCTATTTGCTAGGTCTGATTAGTACGGGAGTCAAAATGTCTAAGGAGAAATTTGAACGTACGAAGCCGCATGTCAATGTGGGGACGATAGGACACGTAGATCACGGTAAGACGACGTTAACGGCGGCGTTGACAGTGACATCGGCGTCCAAGTATGGGGGCGAGACGAAGGCCTACGATCAAATAGATAATGCGCCGGAAGAACGCGAACGGGGTATCACGATCGCGACGGCACACGTTGAGTACGAAAGTGAAGCGCGACACTACGCGCATGTTGACTGTCCGGGGCATGCGGATTATGTGAAAAACATGATCACTGGTGCGGCGCAGATGGATGGAGCCATTTTGGTTTGTAGTGCAGCAGATGGCCCGATGCCGCAGACGCGAGAGCACATTTTGTTAGCGCGCCAGGTGGGTGTTCCGTACATCGTAGTTTATCTGAACAAGGCGGACCAGGTTGATGACGCAGAGTTGCTCGAGCTGGTAGAGATGGAGGTGCGGGAGCTCCTAGACCTGTATCAGTTCCCGGGAGACGACACACCAGTGATCATTGGTAGTGCATTGAAGGCCTTGGAAGGCGATGATAGCGAGATAGGCAGGCCATCGATCGATAAATTGGTTGAGGCTATGGATAGTTACATCCCGATGCCAGAGCGTCCGGTTGATCAGCCGTTTCTGTTGCCGATTGAGGATGTATTTTCGATCAGTGGACGCGGGACGGTGGTGACGGGACGCGTAGAGCGCGGGATTGTGCATGTCGGTGACGAGATTGAGATCGTAGGGATCAAAGAGACGACGAAAACGACGTGCACAGGTGTTGAGATGTTTCGCAAGCTTTTAGACGAGGGTCAAGCAGGCGATAACGTTGGCGTATTGTTGCGTGGGACGAAACGAGAAGAGGTTGAGCGCGGGCAAGTGTTGTGTGTTCCGGGCTCGGTAAATCCGCATACGCATTTCGAGGCCGAAGTGTACGTATTATCGAAAGATGAAGGTGGGCGCCATACACCATTTTTCAACAATTACCGCCCTCAGTTTTACTTCCGCACCACGGACGTGACAGGTGCGGTAGATCTCCCGGATGGCGTTGAGATGGTGATGCCAGGAGATAACGTGAAGATAGAAGTAAAGCTGATCAATCCGATAGCGATGGAGGAAGGCTTACGTTTTGCGATCCGAGAAGGCGGTCGTACGGTTGGTGCCGGAGTTGTATCGAAAATAATTGAGTAATTGA
>CAYFFH010000152.1:0-7205 GCA_964342175.1 uncultured Enterobacteriaceae bacterium
TGGTACCCAACCCTACCCACAATCCGGACGGTGACTTTTGTCTCTCGGAGGGGAAAATTGTTATCCGAAATAGTCCAAAGTTGACATTCGCTGGGATTGGCGTGTACCGCCCGGAGCTGTTTAGCGGCGACCACCCAGCTCGCTTTTCGTTAGCATATCTATTACGTAATGCAGCGACACGGGGCACCGTATCTGCGGAACTCTACTTAGGTAAGTGGATCGATGTAGGCACTGTCGATAGGCTAAATGAACTAAAAGTACTGCTGCGCAGCGAAAACGGGGCTAGAAATCCGGTTGATCTAGATTCATATGACTGAGATATCGGGACTAGTGGTATACCATAAGGCCGGTTTGGGCTAAATTGAGTAATCCTAGCTGCATATTAATCGACCACCGTAAGGTAGCGCCCACCGCCAATCTATAAGGCCAGGCAGTTGTTCGAAAAAGTCAGGTGATAATCGCAAACAACGTTGTATTGCAATTTAGTTCAAGTCGATTGCGTAGAGCACATGAATGTAACTGCCGTAGCACTAATTATTTTTGGAGTATTGTTCTTCCATACCCCCATCGTAACGGCGGAGAACCTTGAACTCGCCTCGGCCAACGTCCAACAGACGATCAATCGGCCCCTGGCTCGAGATCGCATTCGTGTGGTCAAGCTCAATGACTACGGGAATCATGGAGAACACCGTAATATCGAAATTGAAACAAGGATGCTACAAGATTTTGCAAATTTAGTGGGGCTCGAGATTCAATGGATTGACACATTCCGGCCAGAGGAGGCACTTCAAAAACTCATCGTCGGCGATGCCGACGTTAGCATAAGCCTAATGCCGATTGATCGAAGTTACGATTCTCGAATACTCGCTACGGAACCGATTGCATTGCAACGATTCCGCGTCGTCGGGCGAAACAGTGATGCGGTAGAGAATCCATTAGGGCTGAATCGTAAAACTCTCGCGGTCAAGCTGTCCTCACCATTATGGCCATACCTAGAACAGCTACGTGAAGTACTTGCGGGTTTAAGTTTACAGGTGCTGCCCGATAATCTCTCTTCGCAAGAAATGTTGAAGCTAGTTAGCGACCGTATCTATGATACTGTTTTGTTAGCAGATGATTTTCGCAGTGAACCGATAACACATCAATCGGGTCTAAAATACCTGTTCGATTTAACCGGCCCGGAGCCAATTTCCTGGCATGTGCGTGCAGATCAAGGTCACTTGGTCGAGCAACTGAATGAATTCATCAAACGCTACCATACTGCGTATGGTGTTCCTGACTCTTCTGTTAGGCATTTTAGCGATATCAAACAGCAAGGTGCGCTTCGAGTAATAACACGGTTTGATGGTAATAATTATTTTTTAAACCGCGGCCGACCTGCCGGATTCGAATTGGAACTTGCTAGGCGATTCGCCAAACGCCACGGTCTCCGTTTAGAGGTTCTAGTTGGGCACGAGGACGAGCAGATCCTACAGTGGCTACGTAGCGGTGCGGGCGACCTGATTACCACTAGAATCCATGAGCGCCTGCTTAGGGATAGAGCTGAACTTTCGGTGTCACGTGATTATCGACACGATGCTGTTGTTCTCATCTCCTCGGCAACGCGACCTATTCAATCGAAAGCAGACATTAGTGGTAAGTTTATTGCGGGTTATGAAGGTTCATCGACGATCGCAGCGGCAACAGACTTTTTAGGTGGGGACGGTACTGTGATTGCGGTCGACCGACGTGTCTCTCTATCAGTGCTAATCGATCGGATTGAATCAGGTACGGTCGATGCTGCGGTCATCGCCGGACACCAGATAAAATCCGTTTTGGGTCTCAGTAACGGAGTAATCGCTGGGCTATCCATACCTAATCCGTATCGTTATAGGTGGACGCTACGCAGCGACAGTCCTCAGATGGCAATTGAAATTGAAAAGTTCATTGAACATGAGTACCAAAAAGGGACATATAACATCCTTGAGCGCCGCTACGTCGCTAGAGAATTGGGATTGCAACCGACACTTACCGACATTTCTCCGTTCGATGAGTTACTCCAAACTTACTCGGAGCTTTATGATTTTGATTGGCGCTTAATCGCAGCACAGATGTATCAAGAAAGTCAGTTTAACCCAAAGGCCGTATCCCGCAATGGCGCCCTCGGCTTAATGCAAATTATGCCCGAGACCGCTGTTGGTCTTGGCTTGCAAAATCCAAACGACCCCGAAGCCGGGATCCGTGCCGGCATTAAATACCTCCATTGGTTGCGCAATCGGTTCGATAACCATATCCCGATGGATGAGAGGACCTGGCTTGCACTGGCGGCATATAACATTGGCTACGAACATGTGCGACGTGCGCGTAATCGCGCTCGCAAGATCGGCTTAAATCCCGACAAGTGGTTCAGTAACGTTGAAGTCGCGATGCGACAAATGACCCGTTCTTATTGGGAATCTAGCTCGCTTGAAGGTTGTAGGTGCGGACAGGCCATAATTTACGTTAGTTCGATTCGATCGCTGTACTACTCATATCGCAATTTCGTACTCGCAATTAAATCATCTCAACAACCAGCTTCCCCCCAACCTGCAACGCTTGCCCCCATGCCTTTGTTTGAGACCAGTGACGGCATAGGTTCTTAATTTCTTACTCCACGAAATATTTTGTCGGGTCCGCTAAGCCGGCCGCAGTGAAACCATCGCGACGCAATCGACACGCGTCACAATTAGCACAAGCATGACCTTGGGAATCCGCCTGATAGCACGAAACAGTCAATGCATAGTTGACCCCGAGCTTAGCACCTAATGCAATGATATCTGCCTTCTTAAATTGGATAAGTGGTGCCTCTACGGTTATCCTCGACCCTTCAACCCCCAGTTTTGTTGCCACACATGCAAGATCATTAAAAGCGGCGATGAACTCTGGACGACAATCCGGGTATCCCGAGTAATCAATCGCATTAACCCCAATATAGATTTTTTTAGCATCAACGACTTCAGCCCAACCAAGCGCAATAGACAACATCACTGTGTTTCGCGCGGGAACATAGGTGATAGGAATTCCTGATTCCCCACCCGTTGGTACATTGAGTTTTTTGTCAGTCAAGGCAGAACCGCCGAATTGACCATAATCAACGTGTACGATTCGATGTTCGATAACCCGATAGAAAGATGAAATGTAACGGGCAGCGTCGATCTCTGCAGCATGCCGCTGCCCATAATCAACAGTTAGAGCAAAGCATTCGTCGCCTTGGCTACTTACCTGCGCCAATACCGTCGCGGAATCAAGTCCACCAGAAAGCAAAACAATTGATCGCATAATTTGGGCCTAATGGCCTGGCTCATTACCCCAAAGGTACTTGTGTAATTGAACTTGTAAGCGCACGGGTAATCGGTCCTCTAAAATCCACTCCGCTAGTTCTCGGGGATGCAACACCTCGTGGTTGGGCGACATCAAAAGATGTACACATTCTAGTAGATGATATTCGGAGATCGTCGCCTTTGCCCAGTCGTAATCGGCACGGTCTGAAACAACAAACTTGATTTCGTCGTCGTTATCTAGATAGGCCAAATTCTCATATAAGTTTCGGTGTTGCTCACCTGAGGAAGGTGTTTTTAGATCCATTACTGTAGTTACGCGAGGGTCAATTTCATCGATCAATAATGCACCGCTCGTTTCTATCGATACTGCGAATTCTTGATCGCACAACGCTCTGAGCAGCGGAAAACACTCCGGTTGCGCTAGCGGCTCACCTCCAGTCACAGTGACCCGGTTAACGTCGAACCTGCGTGCAGCTTCGACGATTGAACCCACAGACATTTTTTCTCCGCCATTAAAAGCATACGCGGTATCACAGTATTCACACCGCAAGGGGCACCCCGTCAGCCGAACAAATACCGTTGGTAGGCCAATCGTCCCCGATTCGCCTTGAATCGAAAGAAAAATTTCGGTTATTCGAAGCACCTTAGGAACTCTTTTCGCAACGTTTTCATGAATCGCTTTCCGTGAAGTGCTAAATTTATGGGCTTTCAGCTAGAATCCGTTGCATCCGCTCCTCTGCCAGTCTCGCTGCCGTGGTTCCAGAAAATTCGTTCCGCAAGTCTTCAAGCACAGCACGCGCCTTTTCAACTTCTCCTAGTTCATGATGGCTATAACCTATTTTTAGCATCGCGTGGGATCGTTTCTTACTCTCCGGATAAACCTCGATCAATTTTCGATACTCCATTATCGCGGATTGAAATTCACGCGTTACATAATTTGTTTCTCCTAGCCAATACTGCGCGTTATCAGCGTATTGACTAATGGGGTAAAGTTGTAAAAATTCACTAAACGCCGTTATAGACTCCTCATATTGACCAGCTTTTAAAAGATTGAATGCGTCACGATAAGCCTCTTCTGAGGTTTCGTTATCGATTGTCGTTTCCGGATCTGCAAGTGGTGGTGGGGTTTCAACGACCGCAGGAGGGATAGAGATAGGCGCTTCGGGTTGTGCGGGGACTTCTTTGACAGAGTCAGTGCCGTCGCGAGGTTGCATTTCGATACGAAGTGAGGAATGTGGTGTACCGGCAACCGCGTCCGTTCCAGTCGGGGTAAACGTCTCTAACGGCAACTCGGTTCCAGTGCGCGGTGAGATGATAACAGCGTCCCCGCTTCGTTGTTGTGTGCCTTGTAGACGTTGATCGAGATCAATATAGGTCTCGCGCTGGGTCTTTCTTAATTGTGCAATTGCGTATAATTGTTCCTCAAGCTGACCACGTAACTTACTGATCTCCAATTCCAAAGACTCAACCTGATCAAGTAGATCAACAAGTCCCCGGCTCTCTAACAAACGCTCGAGTTTAGCGAGGCGTGCAGTAAAGTTTGCCTCAGCTGTAGTAGCACCAAATGCACCGTTTGCCGTGACAATACTGAACAAAATCGCCAGAGAGATAAAAATACTACGGCGCTTATCCGGCTCGAACATTAATCCTACTCCCGGGGCCATTAGTAAATTATTTCTACACGCCTATTTAGCGCATAGGATTCCTCATCGCTACCCGTCACAACTGGGCGCTCCTCTCCGTAACTTACCGTCTGAGCTTGGCCCGCAGAAGCACCGAGTAAGACGAGTTGTTTCCGTACCGCCAACCCACGCCGTTCACCCAGTGCAAGATTATATTCCCGCGATCCACGCTCGTCGGCATGTCCTTCCAGGCTTATCGAAACATCCGGGTTACCAGCAAGATATGCGGCATGTGCTTCAATGGAGCTTCGAAAATCAGAACGTACTTTGCTGCTATCGAGATCGAAGTAAATAATGCGTACTGAAAGAGGCCCGTCTGGATCTTCGGGATCACCGAGAGCTACGCTCGATTCTAACTCGCTGTCATCCAAACCAGCAGTTATAGCGCCTGGATCTTCTGGTTCACCATGCCCAATTCCTCTATCTTCCACCGATACCTGATAGCGGTTAGAACTGGAGTTGACATTAGAATCCTTCGTCTTATTGCCACCGCACCCTACGAGCGCAATAACGAGTATAGCTATCGTTACCCAATTAAAATTCAGTAATGTCATACCGTTCTCCTTTATCGTCAATTCATCGATTTCCGCAGTGAATGTACTCTGAAACGAAACCGAATGGTTCTGGTCAAGGTGCGATTCCGATTGAGCGTCTACTTCCTTATAGGGCCCCATGCAGGCTCTCGTACCTCGCCGGTTTGTAAGGCCAGGCGCTGACGCACCCGTCCATCTACAGACACTGCAGCTAACTCAGCACCCATGTTTCCCATTGTCGCATAAATTATCATCGCTCCGTTTGGTGAAAAACTTGGGGATTCATCTAGTTTAGTATCAGTCAAAATTTCGAAGCTATCCCGTTCAAGGTCGACTACTGCGATTCGGTAACCTTTATCGCTTCCATTTACGACCGCGATTCGCTTCCCATCGGGCGACAAGCTTGCTCGTGAATTATAGTTTCCCATGTTGAAGGTTAATCGTTCAGGTCTGCCACCATTGATTGGCAGCCGATAAATCTGCGGACTACCACCACGGTCAGAGGTAAACACAATGTGTCGCGCGTCAGGAGTCCAGCGTGCTTCGGTGTCTATCGCCGTATGCGTAGTTAAGCGGCGCTGCTTTTTTGTCTTTAGATCCATTAAATAAATATCCGGGTTGCCGTTAAACGATCGAGTCATAAGCAAACTATTACCGTCTGGAGAAAACGCGGGCGAACTATTGATACCAAGACCAGACGCCACTTTTTCGCGTTCCCCGGAACGGATATCTTGCACGTATATTGCGGAATTCCGATCTTCGAACGAAACATAGGCTAGGCGATCCCCAAGCGGTGACCACGCCGGTGACAGTAATGGTTCTCGCGATTCCAGTATTGTGCGCGCGCCATACCCATCAGAATCAGCAATCTGCAGTCGAAAGCTGGATTGTTTTTTATCGATCGTATCGACTGTCACATAGGCAATACGTGTGGCGAACGCGCCCTTAACCTTAAGTATCGCCTCGAAGATCAAGTCACTAACGTAATGCGCAGTTAAGCGCAGATTTTTTTTCTTTGTAGGGATTCGAAAGCCCGCAAGTTGTGTGGCCGAAATGACGTCAATTACGCGAAACTCAATTGTGAATTGATCTGCATGGTTTTTTTTTACCTGACCGATAACCAAGTTATCTACCCCAAGTAACCGCCAGTCCTTGAAATTAATATCCGAGAACGAAGCGGGCCGCGATGGTAAATCTTCTGCCGGTATAGGGGAAAAGCGGCCACTTCCTTGTAAGTCGGCTGCCACCACAGAACTAACGTGCACGCGATTGGGAATGTCTGCCTCCCAATTAAATGGAACTATCGCGATAGGTAGGGCACCCTCAACACCTTGCGTTATACGAATTTCTAATAAATCGTGAGATTCTGCTACTGCCGTCATCTGTACAATAGCGAAAGAACCTAAAATCAAAATTAATCGAACTAATATCACGATCTTAATGCTCCGGGTCGAACACAAATTTTATTTCCCGCATACGCTGAAATAACCTGGGACTAGATGGTACAGGTAGTGGT
Source organism: uncultured Enterobacteriaceae bacterium (assembly GCA_964342175.1). Classification (GTDB taxonomy): domain Bacteria; phylum Pseudomonadota; class Gammaproteobacteria; genus UBA11873. Next base: position 7,031 of record CAYFFH010000152.1, read on the forward strand.
GCCGCCCGCCGCACTGCATTTTCCGCTTGGCGATCGAACGATTCGTTACCGCTAGACTCAATCACCCGCGCCTCGACCACATCACCCCCAGGAATCATACGCACATATAAAGTGCAATTAAGTCCACCTTCTAGGTCCGGGTAGATGAATGCGTTCGCTACGCGAATCCGCACAG
>CAYFFH010000153.1:0-7172 GCA_964342175.1 uncultured Enterobacteriaceae bacterium
CGGCCACCTCTCCTATTAGTCTGTCGGATATTCTAATACTTTTGAAATTTAATCGCTGTAGGAAGATTGATGATGGCAAGCGCTTCTATCGACAATGGCCATACTTAAGTTTATCTCGCCCTCCCTAGACCATATGACACAAATCCTCAGCTTCATCGACATCATGACGTGGTACTAAGCAGGCAACTTCAAGCCCAAGGCCGCCCAATCTCGCTATGGTAGTCTGAAACACTCTATCCGTACTCCAGGGAATACCTCGGAAAATCATTGGCTCCGACTTACACAGACCGATCAACCAATAACCCCCGTCAACACTCGGGCCAACGACCGCAGATTTGGAGTGGGAAGATAATAATGTCCATGCACGGTCAAGATCCATCGTCCTACTATCGGCCACGTCCGAACCAACGAGCACCACGAATTGGTGCCGCCGCAGTACCAACTCGATTGCATGTTGCATGCGTTGTCCGATATCCCCTTGACATTGTGTACGCACTTCCCACAAATCGGTGGCAAGTCGCCCAGCAAAATAATCGATTTCCTCACTGTCTGCGGCAAATAGATAGCGTGCCGGGAATCGCGAGCGCTCGGCGATAGATAAACTTCGCGACAATAGTTGCGCATAAACATCCGCAGCAGCAGTCTCCCCGACAGTTGCAGCTAGTCGAGTTTTAACCTTGCCGGTCCGAGGCTCGCGCGCGAATACGATGAGGGCGCCGGTCACGGATCTACTGTTGCAGAATGCTCGTAGGTAGCACGCAATCGCTTGGGTGAGACACCGAAAAAAAATGCCGCACGTAACCACCACATCCGAATGATGGTCATAGCCACACCGTTTCGCTGCCACCGCCGCGCAGAAGTCACAACCTTTGCTGTTAGGCAGATTGGGATAGATATCGCACGCAACTTTTTGCTAAACGCTATATCTTCCATCAACGCTATAGGAGGAAACCCACCGCAACATTCAAATAGCGAGCGGGTTACGAAAATTGCCTGATCACCAGTAGCAACACCGCTTACCCTTGAACGCCAATTCATCAACGATTCTATTATTCGATAGATCATTGGTCGTGCATCGAGCACCACGTCGAACCGGCCCCAATATTCTTGATGATCATCCTCAATGCAAAGTAGTTCAGCTTCCGCGTTTTGCGGCAGTCTCGTATCAGCGTGCAAAAACACTAGAAGATCACCGCTTGCAGTCGCCGCACCAGCGTTCATTTGCATCGCGCGGCACGGATCGGTAGGAATTACACGATCACACAAGGGTGTAGCGATGTCAGCGGTCGCGTCAGTACTCATGCCATCAACGACCAAAATTTCGTGTCCCTTATCTCGCCATGTATCGAGCGCGCTTAAGCTTGGTCCGATAATAGCGGCTTCGTTTCGCACTGGAATGACAATCGAAATCTTTCGCACGAAGCAATCAATACTTCAAGCGCTAAGCGCGCCACCACAGCTACTTCCCTGTCCGGCCGTACAACCATAGCAGTGGTCAGCTACAGTGATAGGCTCACCATCGAAACTCGATGCAAGCATATCGGACATATGCCTTGGGCCGGCGGCTTGACCTACCGGAAGTCCAAGCATCTGATTGAAATCGCAATCGTACACATAACCTCGCCAATCAATGCTTATCAGATTCCGGCACATAACCTGCTCAAGATTAGCCTCGCTATAGGCATTTACTAATAATTCAAGATAGGTACCGAGTTCTGCGTCCCGTTCTAACGCGTGCCGAAAGCGCGCGATCGGCATATTCGAAATCGTTAACAAGCGACTAAAACGAATGCCGAATTTTCGTTTTAACTCATCTCGATAAGCCTGTTCCAACTCAGCCTGTGCGGGTGCCAAATACGGACCGGTTGGGTTGTATACTAAATTAAGCTCGAGATTTGAGCCGGGCAAACCAAAGCCAAGCGCGTTTAACTCAAGTAGCCCTCGAATACTTTTTTCGAACACGCCCTTACCTCGTTGATAATCGACTTTTGCTTCAGTGTAACAAGGTAGGGAGGCCGTTACAGAGACGCGATTGTGCGCGAGGAACTCGGCTAAATCTTCCTGCCCTGGCTCTTCAAGTATGGTTAAATTACATCGATCTATGACGTTCACGCCGACGCTGCGAGCAGCTAACACTAGATACCGGAAACCTGGATTCAATTCAGGCGCTCCACCAGTTAAGTCTAGTGTCCGAATATTGTGTGCATTTACAAAATCAAGCACTAAAGCGATGGTAGATGAAGTCATCTCTTCACGGCGATTGGGTCCAGCATCGACGTGACAATGCGTACACGCCTGGTTGCAGCGATAACCGAGGTTGACTTGCAGGATATCGAGCTTTCGTCGCCGAATGGACGGGAATTTAGGCGCAGCATAACCCGTTTGCCGAGGCAATCCCGAGTTCACCTCGAAGTTAGTCATTTTTACAATTCAAACCAATACATAGGTGTGGAGGATACCCCGAAACAAGAAGGAACACTTGAAATGAACATCGAGCTAGCGATACGGCGTGCTGCAAGCTAGAATTCCCTATTCAGGGGCCGTAGCTCAGATGGGAGAGCGTCGCGTTCGCAATGCGAAGGTCGGGGGTTCGATTCCCCTCGGCTCCACCACTTAGAGTCACTGCTGAAGTATGAGCGACCCGTACCTTGGGCCGCACTAACATTCGCCGAACAGTCAGGCTAATTGGTTCAAAAGCTCCCGAGGACTGCCAATGAGCGACGTCCCACAAACCCTCGCACAAGCTTACTTGAGCACGACCCGACGGCTACCGGACAAAGAGGCGGTGGTCAGCTCAGACGGCAGGCGTTATACCTATGCTGGTGTGCAGCAGGAAGTCGAGCGGCTCGCGATAGCTTTGCATACGATTGGTTGCCAACCGGGTGACCGGGTCGCGGTATGGTTAGCGAATTGCCCTGAATGGGTGTTCGCGGAATTTGCATGCGCTCTACTCGGCCTTGTGCTCGTGCCCGTCAACGCGCGCTTTCGCGCTGACGAAGCGTCATATGTGTTGAAAAGCGGTTGCGCCAAAGTTCTACTGATGCAACCGAACTTCTTGAGCAACAATTACCTTGAACGCCTGCACGAGATCGCCGGCGGCCCCCTCGGACAGGGCGATCAGGCCGAGATCCTGGCCCTGCCTGATCTACGTTCGATCGTACTGACCGATGGCGATGTCGTACCGGGCAGCGTGGGGCTGCCAGATCTGCTGGCGCGCGCCAAACGCGGACAGGTCCAACTCGACTTCGAAGCCCTCGCCTCCGAACGCCAACCGCAAGACCCGGCCATGATGTTCTGGACTTCTGGCTCGACGGGACGACCGAAAGGTGCCGTGATCCCCCAGAACTGTATTGGTAATGTCTGGAACTGGACGACGCATGCCGCCAACATCACGGAGAGCGATCGCATTCTAACCTCGTTCCCGTTGTTCTATGTCGCCGGTAACTTCTGGTGTCTGTTGGCCGCCATGGTTAAGGGGGCAACGCTCGTCATGTCGGCGGAATTCGACGCCGGATCGGTGGTGCAGGCCTGCGCCGAAGAAAAAGTCACGGTGCTATCGGGCATACCGACGATGTTGAAAGAAGTCGTCCACGACCCGGCTTTCGATCCCGGCGCTTTTGCATCGGTACGGGTCGGTTTCTTCGGTGGCGCATCGATGCCCTACCAGGATATTGTGACGCTGATCGAGCGCATCGGTTATAAACACTTATTACAGGTCTACGGAATGACGGAGACCCAGGGAATCGCGCTCAGCACAACAGTTTACGATTCGCGCGAGATCCAACTCACGACCTGCGGGCGACCGCTACCGGACTTTAACCTAAAGCTAGTGGATCCCGAGAGCGGGGAAGAAGTTATCGGAGCAGGGAGCGGTGAAGCATGGATCAAAGGCCGCACACACTTGACGTACTTTGGAATGCCAGCCGACCAACTCGACCAGTTCTACAGTGACGACGGTTATTACCGTACGGGTGACGTGATCAATCGACGCCCTGACGGACTTTATGAATTTGTTACCCGCATCAAGGATCTAATCAAGGTCGGTGGTGAAAATGTCGCCGCCGCTGAGATCGAGCGAGTTCTGAAAGAGCACCCGAGCATATTCAACGTACAAGTCGTAGGCATTTACGATGACCGTCGCGGCGAGATCCCCGCGGCATTCGTTGAACTTATGCCCGGTTCCGAGTCGCTGACACTCGATAGGTTGCAGGGCTGGTCAGCCGATCGCATGGCCCCTTTCAAGCTACCGCGAAAACTAAAGCTCATGCGTGCCGAGGAATGGCCACGCACTCAGTCCGCAAAAATCGCGCGCTTCCAACTCGAAGCGCTGCTCGACTAACGACCACGATATACGCCTTGCGTTTGATACTCACGAGAACGTGTAGTTCACTGATCCCAGGTCCCACGAACCGTTACGCCAGCGGCCTCCTCCAAAGCTTTAACGGTAGCGAGGACATCTTCTTTAGCAAAACCACTAGCCTGAAAGCCCTTCAGCAACCGTTCAGCGGTCGGTATCATCGTAAGATCGACACCGACCTCACGGGCCAGGTCCGTAGCCAGCCCGATGTCCTTACAGGCCAAATCAACGGTAAACATAGGGGCAAGCCGGTCGCGCAGGATCGCTCGACCACCGCCTTCCCAGGTCATACTATTACCGCTGCTGGTTCGCACTATATTCCAAAGCACGTTCGGATCGACCCCCGCTTTGGCACCGAGAACTAGTGCCTCGGCGTTGGACATCATGACCGAGAACGCGAGCATGTTGTTAACGAGCTTCGCCACGTTACCGGCCCCGACTTCGCCGACATGGAAAAGGTTCGCCCCCATGACGCCAAAGAGTGGTTCAAGACTATCATAGAGTGACTTATCACCACCCACCATGATCGCCAAGGTTCCTTGTCGAGCGCCACGAACACCGCCACTCACTGGAGCATCCAGAAAGCCCACTCCCTTGGTCTCCGCCCTCATGGCGATGCGCTTAACGACCGCTGGCGAATTCGTGCTCATGTCCACCAAGGTTTGTCCCGCTGACATTGATTCAAGAACCTCGGACGCGACCGCGTCAACCTCCGGAGGACCCGGCAACGAAAGTATTACGATTTCAGAGTTACTCGCTAAACTTAATAGGCCCTCGCACCGAACCGCGCCCACCTCCTCCAAAGTTGCAGTTGCGGAAGGGTTCGTGTCGTAGACACGGACCTCGTTTCCTGCCGCCAAGATATTCGCCGCCATCGGCCCGCCCATGTTGCCCGTTCCAATAAATCCAACTTTCATATCACCTCCTTTGTAAAGTAAATGGGACGAAAACAAAATCGACGTAAGCGCTCGTATTCGTTATTGTGATCTCGTCCCAATTCATAGTACCGACTACACGGAAGAAAGTATGTTTTTCGAGCCCTCTAACGGCATGCGTCCGTCCCCACTGCAACATAACCCGTTAAATGCGTTAGTGTGTCCTCGCCCGATAGGTTGGATCAGTACTATCGGTGCCGGGGGTGCTGTCAATCTCGCACCATTTTCCTATTTCAATGCCGTCTCAGCCGATCCGCCGTGCGTGATGTTCGCGCCAAATGCAGCATCTTCTGAAGGAGAAAAAGACACATATCGTAATGTCGTTGAAATACCGGAATTCGTTGTTAATTTAGTGAGCGTCCAACTAGCCCAGAAAATGAACCAAACCTCCACTAGTTTTGCATACGACGTCAATGAGTTTGAGGCTTGTGGGCTGACACCAATCGCCTCGAAATTGATCCGCCCGCCCCGGGTTGAAGAAAGTAAAGCGGCATTGGAATGCACGGTATATGATGTCGTGCATCTGCCGGTTGGCACCGATGGTCGTAAAAGTCGTGTAATTATTGGTGAAGTAGTCGGTATCCATATCGACGATGAGCTAATTGTTGCTGGCCGCGTTGACGAGGCGCGTCTTAATTCAATCGCGCGGCTCGGCTACTTCAACTATGCTACCTTGGGTGAGATCCTAGAAATTCCCCGACCCTAGCCATTAATTGCCTTTAGTGTGCATGAGTATGGGCGTGCATCTGCTCTGCTACTAGGGTGTCGGTGACTTCCCGCAAATCATCGGCCGTACACAGCCCTTTGGATTCTATGATACGCTCCGCCGCACGTAACCATAATTCGTAGTACGGAGTTTCCCGCTCCCTTCCTTTATCTAGTGCAATTTCATCCGATATGGTCGCGGCCCACTCGCTCCACTCGAAGTACCCTTGTTGGTGGAGAAAGACTATCACCGCGAACACCTTCGCCTCCCAAGGCGAATCGAACACGGCACCCTCTTCATCTAACGGGATGGCGGGGAGGATCTCGAGATCAGGTATCCGGCTCACGCGGGATCCATATAGTCGTCGAATACGTCAACGATGCAGCAATCTTTTGGTGAAGCCTCATCTCCCCAAAGCTCGGTGCTTGAGAAACGTACCCCGTAGACATGTTGCGGCTTCTTGCCCTCATGATGAGCATGGGTATCGGGGAAAATAAATACCCCATGATCGCGTTCGATCACTCCGCGCTTACCGCGCAGATAACGTGGCAGTCGAGTATGGCCTTTCGGATTAAGGTTGCGCACAACAATTGCGTCGCCGGCCTTAAAACGAACCGGGGCATCGACGTCAATTCGGGTAGTGGCACCTTGCGCGATCATGTCTGGCACAAGATCTGGCGTTAGGATATCCATCAACCCATCTCCTTCGCGATTTCAACACAACGCTCGGCATATTCGTCGGCTGTGATAGCGCCGCTATCAACGAGCAGAGTTTCATAGCCGTGTAACCAATGCTCATAGTAGGACGACTGTAAATACTCGGGCGCACCCATGCGCTCCATTGCGTGGCGAAATTCATCCAAGTTGAAAAACCCGTGCGGTGCTAAACCGAAAAAAAGTGCAAATACTCGTCGTTCCCAATCATGACTAAATACCGGTTGGTCCGGGTCAATATCAATTGCCCCAAACCCGTGCATACCGCCGAGATCGTGAATACCATTCATGATGTGATCCTCAATATTTTATAGTTGCGCTTCCACTAGGGCGACACCGATCATCGAATCGCGAGTTACCAACGAGGCGAGTTCCTCTTCGCTCATGCCCTCGGTACCACTAGGGCGTTCCGGCAACACCATGTAACGAAGTTCTGCTGTGCTATCCCAAACGCACACTT
>CAYFFH010000154.1:0-7155 GCA_964342175.1 uncultured Enterobacteriaceae bacterium
TTAAAACGCAACACCACATTTGTTTATATACATCACAACAACTCGATGTGCAATCGATTATAGTAAAATTCTTGAATTGATTAATCAGTTTTGTGTTTTTATTGCAACAGTGGATTAGAGCAACAGAAAACACAACGTGCCCTAATCTGCAATTATTACAAATTAAATTTTTTAAGTTAGCCGACTCGTCATGGGAAGACTTTTTTCAGCGTTAATATTTTTATGCGTTATTTTAGTGCCGAAAAAATCCGATCTCGTATTGTTTCTACTGTCCCAATTCCGTCAATACATCGAAAGTCCGTTTCCTCGGCCGCTAACGCTACATTTTTATAATGACTGACAAGTGGCTTGGTCTGTTCGTGGTAAACCCGGAGACGCTCCCTGACAGTGGTTTCAACGTCATCGTCTCGCTGAATCAGGTTTTCACCAGTTTCATCGTCTTTCCCGCTTATCTTCGGCGGCTTAAACTCGAGATGGTAACTCCGGCCGGAACCGGGATGAACCCGCCGCCCAGACATACGACGAATAATTTCATCGTCAGCCACAACGATCTCTATAACTCGATCAATTTTTACCCCGGCGGCCGCCAAACCCTCAGCTTGTGGTATCGTTCGTGGGAAACCATCGAATAGGAATCCATCTTTGCAATCCGCGCGCTGAAGACGTTCAGTGACGAGACTAAGGATGATATCGTTCGAGACAAGCCGTCCTGCATCCATAACAATTTTCGCTTCTAATCCGAGTTGACTCCCAGTGAGAATTGCGGAACGAAGCATATCGCCGGTCGATATTTTGGGAATACCATATGCTTCGCACACAAAATCAGCCTGAGTACCTTTGCCAGCTCCGGGACCGCCCAACAGAATGACTCGCATATTTACCTCTCCAAACCCTGTAGAACTGACATCTACACCTCTCAAGCAACGTAGGGGGCCAACTCGGCAACCCTCGTTAGTAACGTGAGACCGAAATCAAACTCATTATGAAACTAGATTTCGACCAGACCCCATACGCTCTAAGTATCACGGCTTACTCCAAAGAGGGGATTACTCTCAGTGACCGTCTACTCACTGAGCCCTTCGTCGTTAAAGGAAGTGATATTTTACTCGACATCGTGCCTAAATCTGCAGAGGCGATTGGCCGAGACCACATAGAGCTGTTAGTGCAACTCAACCCGAGTTTGATAATCATCGGAACAGGGAGCACGCAAACTTTTCTCGACGCACTTGTGTTGAGACCAGCACTCGAAGCCAACGTCGGCGTCGACGTGATGAGTACCGCGGCCGCTTGTCGCAGCTTCAATGTTCTTGTCGCAGAAAATCGCGCAGTTGTTGGTGTGTTTTACACCCTATGACTCTTTTACGACCATATCGCAGTGAAATGCACAAGGAATGGAGTGCCTTAGACTTTTTCATTATTTCCGTCACATAATACCTTAACGCTTGGGAAGGTAATTAAGCGGCTCAACAGCCCTACCATTACGCCGGATCTCAAAATGCAACATGACGCGTTTCGCATCGGAATCTCCCATCGTTGCAATCTGTTGCCCCGATTCTACAATCACACCTTCAGCTACCAGCAACTTATCGTTGTGCGCGTAAGCGCTGAGAAAATCCTCATTATGTTTGACGATAATAAGCGCTCCGTATCCTCGCAGTCCACTGCCGCTGTAGACTACGGTCCCATCGGCAGCGGACTTTACAGGCTCGCCCCGCTCTCCAGATATTTCAATTCCCTTCGTGCCCGATACTGAAGAAGCTGCCTTGACGGAACCACCTGCAGGCCAGAACCATTTAATCGGCAGCGACGCTAATTTGGCGGTTGGTAATTGTTTTATCGAGGATAGCTTGTTGGTCGGCCTGCCGGTTTTTTCAGCACCCACGGAGTGACTCCGGTGCGCCGGCGGCGCATATAACCTCAGTGCTTGCCCAGTTTTAATCAGGTGAGGGTTCGATAGCCGATTCCATCTCGTAAGACTTCGAAAATCGAGGCCAAAACGCCACGCAATTGAGTACAAAGTATCACCACTTTGTACCTTATATGATGCCGGGCGTGCAGGGGACAGCTGCTTTGTTATATCCCCGGCCCGATGTACCGTTACTATTTCCTGTCGGGCATTCGATTTATTCATTATCGGTGCCACCGCATTTTTGACGCATCCGCACAGCATCACGACTAAGGCTGGCATGAATACAATTACACCAGGACGGGTTATGAAGAAGGTGCGCTCCAGCACAACAAACAGAAGACCTTAGGTGACCCCGCCCACCATCGGCACAAAACTCACTAATTCCAATATCTGCTCCTCCAAGCCACTAGCAGTTTTAGTGACTAACATTAGCTTTTGATCACCAGAGGGACCGACCGGAATGACTAGTCGACCTCCTATCGCGAGTTGGTCAGTTAGCGCCGATGGGATCCCTGCCGCGGCGGCAGCTACCAAAATCGCGTCATAAGGTGCGTATCTATCCCACCCTAGCGATCCGTCATCATGACGCACACGTACATTATTTACGTGGAGTTCATGGAGCCGAATCCTCAGTTTACTCGCGAGGGCACCAATACGTTCAACGCTGTAAACTGTTTTCGCTACCTTAGCTAGAATTACGCTTTGATATCCGCAACCCGCACCAATCTCTAGCGCCTTCATGATCTTCCCGCTGCTAAGTAAAGCCTCAGTCATCACCGCAACGATGTATGGCTGCGAAATTGTTTGACCCAAACCTATTGGTAACGCATTATTTTCGTACGCTCTACTGGCCAGGGCTTCATCCACGAATAAATGGCGCGGTGTGGTACCAATTAGTTCCAGAACCTGCTCTGAATCCACCCCCATGCTGCGTATTTGTGCAACGAGGCGGTCGCGTGCCCGCTGGGAGGTCATCCCGATTCCACGTAGATCAACTCTCATCAAGAGGAACCTGAGACGCTATCAAGTCTTTGCCCAAACTCACGTCGAGGAAGTTGCCGGTTGGATCGTATCGCCGCTTTTGACACAAACTGATTTGGGCGCTGTTGCGTTTGTTACCTGCACGCATTATCCAGTCGTTCCATATAACAATAATTCTAGTAACGCTTTCTGTGCGTGTAACCGATTTCCTGCTTCATCCCACACCACACTCTTCGAGTGGTCCAGCACCTTGGCCTCGACCTCTTCGCCACGATGTGCGGGTAAGCAATGCATGAACAACACGTCCGAGCGCGCTTTAGACAATAACGCTTCGCTAACTTGAAACTGATGAAATAACTCATGTCGCCTTTCAACTTCGTTTTCCTGCCCCATACTTGCCCAAACATCGGTGACAACGAGGTCAGCGTTTTTAACCGCTTGCTCCGGTTGATGTGAATATTCAAGCTCAACCGAGCTTGACGCATTTGCCAACTGACTGGGCTCGTATCCATTTGGTGTGGCAATGGACAAAGCGAAACCGAATTGTCCTGCTGCATTGATATAGGAGTTACACATATTGTTGCCATCCCCGATCCAGGCAACCTTGCGCCCTTTTATATCACCTCGGTGTTCAAAATATGTCTGCATGTCTGCCAGTAACTGACATGGGTGGAAGCTATCCGTTAATCCATTTATGACAGGAACGTCTGAAAACTTAGCTAATGTTTCAGCTGCGTCATGCGAAAATGTGCGCACCATGATTGCGTCGCTCATGCGCGATAAGACCCGAGCAGTATCGGCGATTGGTTCTCCCCGGCCGAGTTGTGTGTCACGAGGCGAAAGAAAGATTGCAGCACCACCACTTTCCACCATTGCTGACTCAAATGAGACACGAGTTCTAGTAGAAGATTTATCGAAGATCATCGCGAGAACTTGATTCGAAAAAATGGGCGGCCGGGTTCCTTGAGCACGGAGCGCCTTCAGTTCCTGAGCACGCAGGATCACGGCCCTCAATTCTTCAGGCGACAAATCAAGAAGCGTGAGGAAGTGCCTTAAGCTCATCCGCTAGCCCGAGCTACAAAAAGCCTCAATGAGCGAGCACACCGTTGTAACCATATGAGCAGCCTCTTCGTCGGTCATAATTAGGGGCGGTAAAAGCCTTACGGTATTATCCGCAGCCACGTTGATTAAAATGCCCGCATCTAGCCCGTGCGCCACCAACGCTCCACATGGACGGTCCAGGTGTATCCCTATCATCAGTCCTATACCACGGATTTCGACCACGCCAGGCGTCGAACCCAAGCGAGTTTCGAATTCAGACACAATTTCCGTACCGAGAACACTGCAGCGATCGGCCAGGCGTTCGTCATGCATTACCGATAAAACCGCCAGCGCAGCACGGCAAGCCAGCGGGTTACCTCCAAAAGTCGAACCATGAGTCCCCGGTCGCAACACCGATGCTGCCTTCCCGCTGGCTAAACAAGCACCTATCGGTACCCCATTACCCAAGGATTTTGCCAGGGTCATAACGTCTGGTTGTAGCGACTCGTGTTGAAAAGCAAACCATTTTCCGGTTCGACACAGCCCTGATTGAACCTCGTCCAACATCAACAGTGCATCATTCGCATCGCACAGCCTGCGCAACTCGTCAAGATAACCCGGGGGTGGCAAAACTACCCCACCTTCACCTTGTACCGGTTCTACGAATATGGCCGCTACATCCTTACGCTCTGCCATTAATGCTTGGACTGCCTTAATTTCCCCAAAGGGGACGTGCACGAATCCCGGCACTAAGGGCTCAAACCCGTCTTGAACCTTCGGGTTCCCAGTCGCGCTTAGCGTCGCCATGGTTCGGCCGTGGAAACTATTCTCCATCGCGATCACCATTGGGCAAGCAATCCCTAGCTCGTGTCCATATCGCCGTGCGATCTTCAATGCGGCTTCATTGGCCTCAGCACCAGAATTTCCGAAAAACACATTGTCCAAACCAGAAATTTCGGTAAGACGTTCGCCTAGCTGTTCCTGCAAGCGTATACGGTACAAATTCGATGTGTGGAGAAGCTCACCCGCCTGCAGGCATATGGCTTCCGTCACGCTCGGGTGCGCATGACCTAGACCGCATACCGCAATACCACAAAGAGCATCGAAGTAACGTCGACCGGTGTTATCCCATAACCATACACCTTCGCCATACTTGAAGGTGACTTCATGTCGACTATAAGTCGACATGAGTACGTTTGAAGTTACAGGTTCCATTCGCTCTTCTGACACCCCGGAAATACGAAGCCCGGCCACAGGGCCGGGCTCGCAAGGTACACCATAAAAACTAACTCAAATTACATCGGTAGCCCGTGCATGCTACTTTGCATGAACATCAACATGGGGATCGACATCACAACGTTAGACCGTGAAGCCAAAAACGCAACTCGACGGGCGCGCGCCTTCTCCTGATCTGTTGCTTCCACCATGCCGAGAATCTTTTTCTGGTTTGGCCAAATTACGGCCCACACATTGAATAACATAAATGTACCAAGCCATGCGCCGAGCCCAATACCGGTAATATTTACATTTTCCGCTCCCACTCCAAGCATAAACGCGGCACCGAAAATTCCCTTAGCACTGAGATAATAAGCACCGGTCAGCCATGTCACCAACGCCGACCATCGAAACCATAACAGTGCTCGCGGGGCAACATATTTTCCAATCGCGGCAGGACCAGGCCCACCTTCGTCCGCCGCTGCTTCACCCATAGCTTGGGCCTGCACGAAATTGAAATAGTAAAGTAAGCCAATCCAGGTGATCCCAGCGATAATGTGTAACCACCTATCAATTAATGCCAGATCCATTTGCCGTCTCCCGTCTTTCTAATATTGAACGCGCTAAACTTCATCGACGCCAGCTAAACGCCAGCGATAGCTTTGGCCACATAGATCAGGATCACGGCCAGCACGACCCCTGTAACTATGGTTCCTGTAACGGTATCAAGTGGATTCATTAGTTCTACCTCCCTCAAGGTGCGATGTTCCGCGGTTACTATTCGGTGCAATCAGACTCTAATTGTCAATGGAAGCAGCGGAAGATTCAAGTCGCAAATGCAACCCTGACCACCGCTACATAGGTAGCCCGCCTCCTCCTGCAACGGCGAAGACCCGTACGCCATGCAAACTCAACTAGAAAGCCCTGAGGTATCGGATCTTTTTGTTTTAGCAGGTAATTTCCGTTACGCTATTAGTGTCATAGGAGCCGACCAGTGATCTTCGAGGAATGACTATGGACCCCAAACAGCGAATTCGAGATATCGTCCGAAACAATCACATAGTTTTGTTCATGAAAGGAACCCCGCAGTTCCCGCAATGTGGGTTTTCAAGCCGCACGTCGGAGGCATTAAAGGCGTGTGGCTGCGATTATTCGACAATTAATGTCTTGGCCGAGCCTGAGATACGGGAGCACCTTCCTGCCTACTCTGAATGGCCGACATTTCCTCAGGTTTTCATTAACGGCGAACTTGTTGGCGGGTGCGATATCGTCATGGATTTATTTCGATCGGGTCAGTTAAAAAAACTTACCACTACCGCGACCTAGGGCAAGTTGAGCACGTTTAATTTCTCTGCCTCAACCACAGACAATTGCCTTCGCTATCCTCATCCACAGATTCGAGATTACTGTTGTGAGCAGCTAGCTCAGCTGCACTTGGCTGGATCACCGGAATTCTGTCGCGCACGTCTGTCAACTCGTCAGAATCATGGATGTCCTGTTTCACCTCAAAGGACTCTGTCGCCAACTGGAGGTCGACCTGCCCACCCGTCATAGATAGATAAACATCAGCAAGCAATTCAGCGTCGAGCAGAGCTCCGTGCAATTCACGCCCAGTATTATCGACGGCATACCGGCGGCACAGGGCATCTAACGAATTGCGCTGTCCTGGATGCAAATCACGAGCCATGACCAGCGTATCAACAAAATCGCAGTAGTCGTCTAGCGGTGCCCACGCGTCCCCAAGGCGACCGAGCTCATAGTCTAGAAAGGCAATGTCGAACGGTGCGTTATGAATAATGAGCTCCGCTCCGCGCACAAATTCGAGAAATTCTTCAGCTATTTCTGCAAACTTTGGTTTCGTAGAAAGCATTTCACTAGAGAGCCCATGGACCTCAAATGCTCCCGGGTCTATCTCCCGTTGAGGATTTATGTATTGATGATAGCGCCGATCCACTATGCGGCGATTCGTAATTTCCACACAGCCAATTTCGATGATTCGATGCCCCGCC
>CAYFFH010000155.1:0-7150 GCA_964342175.1 uncultured Enterobacteriaceae bacterium
CTGGAGGAACAGCGCGTCGCTGCCTACGTCGTCGCCGTAAACTTGGCGCAAGAGACCGTCCCACAGATCGCGCTTGAGGCGTACTTCCGGGTGGTCAGACAGCTCCTCCCACAGTGCCGCCAAACGGTTGCGCGCGCGCCCAAAAGCTAGGCTATGACGGCCGAAGGCGAGCGTGATCGCCATCGGCGTCGGCCGGACATCCGGCTGTGGCGCAATCAGCGGTTCGAGCCAGCCCAGCAGCCGCTCGGGGTGTTCCGGATCGACTTTGTAGCGGCCGAGCGGAAGAAAAGCGCCGTCTTCGAGCGTGTAGGCGAGAATGTCGGCGCCGTCGGTCGCGAGCCCGACCGGCGCGTGATCTGACCCGCTGCGGCTCGCCGCATCCTCCAGATAGGCCGGCATCCGCGCGAGGACGTCGCGCTCCTCGTTGCGCAGGTCGGACTTCAACTCGATTACGGTGACACCCCAGGCGACGTCTACACGGCCGCGATTGTCAATCAGGTAGCGTTCGTGCTCGAGTTCGGCGAAGCGCGCGTCGAACCCGTCGCGAAGCAGCTCGGTGATGAGGCCGCGTAGCGCTTCATGGCGCGGGCGCGAGGCCATGGCCGAAACGATCTCGGGTAGCCGGATTTGGCGCCAGCTATTGGGCATAAGCTCTCACAGTCATTGCGCTTTCATTGCACAGCGCAGAGCGAAAGCGTAGAAGATGGGGATGGCACACGCACAGGCAGACATGTTCGAGGACGCTCCGCGCGCACGCGAAGCGGTGCCGCCAGCTGTCGCCACGCGAGTGCGAGAGCGTTTGACCGCGACGTTGGCGCGCCTCGAGGCCGAGACAGTGTTTCCCTGGGCCGACGAACTCGCGGCGATCCATGAGGAAAATGGTTTTCGGGAAGCCTCGAAGTCGCTGGGCACTGAAGGAGAAGCTCTTTGGCAACGGTTCGACGCCGAGATGGACCGCCTCTACGCTACGATCAAAACGTAGCATCTCGCGCCATCCAGTCAGCCTGATCGGTTCGCTAGGGATCACTGCGCCGCGAACCTGTCGAAGGTATCTTCAATTGGTTCTTCGTCATTTTGCCAGACGGACTGCCGCTCGAAATGCAGCAGCGTAAGTTCCTGATCGTAACGATCCGAACGCAGGCACATCTCGACGACCGGCTCAGGAAACCAGGTTCCGCTCTCCTGTGGAATACCAACCTTCGCTTCCTCGGAAAACGAGCGCGTCACCGCAGTGGCCAGCGCAGGCAACTGACAAACCTCGTTCTTCGTGCGCAGGAAGCGCCCCGAACGGAATGCCGCCTTGCTCGATTTCGCCCAATGCGCGAAACCTTCGTTCGAGACCACGAGCATCGCACGGGTCTCGGTGTATTCGAGCCAACGCAGGATAACGGCGGTTAGAGAGACTCCATAACGCTGGGCTAGTTCGCTCAGAGCCGCAAAATTCGGTTGCGCCCTTGCAGGCATCTGTAACCGGAAATCGTGCAATGGCATCAGAATGTCCGCTGCAAAGATATCCGCTTCCTCTTCTATGCCGCTACCACCGCGTTGAACGACCGCTTCTTCATCGCAGTAAATCGCATGATCGAATTCCGGATCGTTCTCAATCGCAGTTCGGTGAAGCACAAAATGACCAAATTCGTGCCCAATGGTAAAGGCGCGCCTGCCTTCCGATTGTCCGCGATTATACATGATGGCCCACTGACGGGGGGCACTGTCGCTACAAACAAGCGCACCGACGCATCCCGCGATATCGGCCTCTTCTACACAATGAATGGGGCCGTCCGGCGCGACGTTTCGAGAGTACTCCATCGCGAGCTCAGCGACATCCACGGGAGCGCGATCGAACCTATCCTCGCCCAGGACGGCGTCGAGCATCTTCGTGATCCGCGCCGCTTCTTTATGAGGACGCGCCGGGGCCGCGCTCTTCATGTGTTTTTCTTCGCTCCGAGAATTTTGGCCATATCCCGCAGCTGTCGGCGGGTTTCGGGAGGCAGTCCGCTATAAGATCGGAAAAAGGCCTTGTCCTCTGCCGTCTGGAGTGTCTGCTCGTCGCTCCCAAGCAGGTAATCCACCGTGACTCCTAGCGCTTGGGCAATGACGGCCAATTTCTCTGCCGATGGGCGGGGCGGATTCTTGTTTTCCAGTTCCCAGATGTAACTTTTCGATGATGATGTAGCCTGCGCGAGCTCGTCAAGCGTCAGGTCGAGGGCGAGCCGGCGCTCCTTGATCCGGTCGCCGAACTTGATTGCCATGCTGGATCCTTGGGCTGTTCGGAGTAGCATAACACTACAGCCCTTGACACCGAATAGCAAGACACCTAGCTATGTTCGGAGTAGCGATACATAGCGTATCTGCGACGAGAACATGGATTGCTACAACCCGGAGGTTTCAGTGAACGCACCAGTCCAGCTGCAAGGACGCAACCCCTTCGACGATCCGCTCGATCGCATTCTAGCGGAAATCGCCCTGAGCGCTCAACTTCCGCCCTCGCTCCATCGGCAAGCGGGAGGTCGCTATGGGGCCGTTCGCAAGCATCTGGAAGCGGACCCCGGGTTTGAGGGTCATATAGAGCACTTCTATCCGCAAGGTTCGATGGCGATCGACGCGACAATCTCGAACCGCGGGACTGATGACGAGTACGACCTCGATATCATCTCCCAACTCGGCGGTCGTTTCCGGACCATGGATCCGCTGTCCATTTTGCTCGAACTCGAACGAGCTCTTTCTGATTACCCCGTGCAGAAAGTGGTGCGCCAGACGCGTTGCGTCACGCTTTACTACGCCGACCGGATGCATCTCGATGTCACTCCGGCGTTGCGGGTCTACGGCGCCCTAGATCGAGAGAGCTTGATCACCCATGCCAAAGGCCCTCGGATGTCTGCCGACGACCGCTTCGTCGACATGAATGCCTTCGGCTTCGCGCAGTGGTACTGCGCTCGCACGCCGCTAGAACTTCGCATGGCGAAGGCGATGCACGAGCACTGGCTTCGTCTCGAGAAGAACGCGGTGCAGGCCGATGCCGAGGTCGACGAGGTTCCCGATCAATGCGATTTCATCGTCAAGAATACAGCGACACTGGCGCTGCAGTTGCTGAAGCGGTTCCGCAATATCCGCTACGCCAACTATGATGGCCGCATACCGCCGTCGGTGATGCTTTCCTATTACGCTGGCATGGCCGCTAAGCCCGACATGACCCTGTCGGACATGCTCATCCGCCAAGCCAAGTGGATCATCGGCGAGATCGAAGACGCGAGTCGCTACTCTCGCAAGCTCCATGTTTCGAATCCGGTCTGCGAAGACGACGTCTTTACGGATCGTTGGCCCGCCACCATCGCACAACAGGATGAGTTCGCAGGACATCTCAAGGAACTCGTCGCCGGACTGGAATCCGTTAAGCGCGGCGACCTTTTCGCCGATCGACTTATGGAATGGCTGCGAGACCGATTTGGCGATCGGGTGGTGACCAAGGCAGCGGATCGGATGGCCGACGAGATTGGTGGCGGCGTCCAGGCGGCCGAGCAGCGTTATACCAGGAAAGGGGGTTTGCTTCTGCCGACAGCGGGGGTCACGGCTGCGGTCGCCAGTCCTGCCATCGCTAGCGCCAAGCCGCACCACTTCTACGGCACGCTGATCTGATGAATGATCGTGTGCTCACCATTGACGAGCAACGTGATCGCATGAAGGCGGCATGGCCCATGTTCGCTGTCCGCGCTCTTGACCGGACGACTCAATCGGCGCGCTGGGTCGGTGAAGTACGTCCGCAATTTGCGCGGTTCACATTGGAGTTTCGCTACCGGCTGGGCAGTTTTCCTGACGTGCGCGTGCTCAAACCGGCTTTGGTTCGCCTTCCCGACAATGTCGAAGGCCAGCTCCCGCACGTTTATCCGCCTGCGGATGATCCTACTCTTTGTCTCTTCGATCCGGCGCTCGATCAGTGGGGTCCGGCGATGGCTCTTTCCGAAACGACGGTACCGTGGGCATTCGACTGGATCGCCTGTTACGAGATGTGGCTGATGACCGGACGCTGGACCGGAGGCGGACGGCACGGCAGCGCGGTTCCCGATCTGGATGTGGCCTGATGTACGTCCCACCTCGCAGGTCGGAAGGGACGATAGAGCATACGCGGCTCAAGCAGCCTTGGCCGAAGGACCGCCTCTTTCGTATCCTTTCGATCGACGGAGGGGGGATCCGGGGCGTATTCCCTGCTGCCTACCTCGCCGAGCTCGAACGGCGGTTCTTGGGTGGTAAGCCGGTCGGTCGCCATTTCGATATGGTGGCAGGAACGTCCACTGGCGGCATCATAGCCCTTGCTCTAGCCAGCGGCATGAGCGCGGCCCAAGCACTTCAAGTCTACGTCGAGCGCGGTGAACGAATCTTCCCGACGCTCTCGGGCTGGCGCAGTTGGAGAAGGATGCTCCGCTGGATTTGGCGTCCCAAGCACGACCCCACAGTCCTGAAAACTGAATTGCTCAAGGTGTTCGGTGATAAGCTCATCGATGACGCAGGCATCAGGCTGGTAGTCCCGAGCTTCGAAGGGCGGCACGGCGAACCATTTCTCTACAAAACGCCGCATCATCCGGATTATCAGAAGGATCGCCACCGCAAGTTCGCGCACGTGGCCCTCCATACTACTGCGGCGCCCTCCTACTATCCCGGCGTAGAGGATGACGGCTACGTCATGATCGACGGCGGGGTTTGGGCGAACAATCCGGTTATGAACGCCGTGATTGATGTCCTGGCCTGCTACGACGTGCCCAGAGAGAATATTCGGGTTCTGAGCATCGGGACCGGCGATGGTACCTTCACGGTGCCGGACGCAGTGCGCAATGGCGGGGCTCGGCATTGGGCGGTGTTGCGGGCATTCACCGCCGCTGCACGCGCGCAATCGCTTAACGCGCTCGGGCAATGCTATCTGCTGATTGGTAAGCCGAATGTCGTCAGGATCGATCCGCCGGAATCGGAACGACCTATTCCCCTCGATGACGTCCCACGCGCCCTCCAGGAATTACCCCATGTTGCGCGCAGCTTGGCCGAAGGCTCTGGAAGACATGTGACCAAGGTGTTCTTTCGCGATGTCGCGGATCCTTTTATCCGAGCCCCATCACCAGCAAGCCCCGAATAGAGAGCCGTTGCGGTGCGCTAGTTCGGTCGTCGGCCGAAGCGGCAATTGAGAGGGTCGGCCGATCAGCAGGATCGCTGGCTCGGCCGACCCAGCGTTTTATTGGACCTCGTCGGGCCAATCGTCATAGCTGTCCGGCAGATGGCTCAGATCCTCGGGTGGCTTAGCGAATGATTCCCACTCTTCCGCCGTCATCATGTCGGTCCGAACGCTCTTCTGCAGCTGATCGTCCCACTCGGTAATGGCAGAGATGCGGACCAACATCACCTCGACCTCGCCCCTGTCGAATATTTCGAATGTCCGCGTTTTCGCCAACTTGATGTAGTGGCCGAGATCTTGCGCGAGCTCGTCCACCGAAATGCGGAAACATGCATGTGGTTTCATGGGATCAGAACCGTTCGATTGTGTACAACAATCCCGCCGACCGCGGAGCCGCGTGGGCGATGCAGTCGGGCAGGCGAAAGGTTCGTGAGAGTGATAGCCAATCGGGCATGGAAAGAAAGCCCCCCTCGCAGCTTGCGATGAAAGCGCGCGCGCTCTTCTAGCGTTCGAGCTGCCGGATCAAATATGCGGCACCAGTGGGTGTGACATCGACCGCGATCGCCAGCTTGCGACGGGTGAGCGACGGCAGCGCCATGCGCAACTCGGCCGCTTCGGCGAGCCGACTGCGTTTGGTTCGCTGGAAGCGCGTGCGCAGATCGCCCAAATCCCGCTCCATCCGACAAAGCGACCGATAGGCGGCGGGCGCTTGTTCGGCGATGCAGTCCGCGACCGCCGCGGTCCATTCCTTCGCCGAGCCGCACAAGAACTTCTGCCGCGGCACGAGCGAGGGAAGCGTATGCGCCGACAGTCCTGACCGCCGCAACATGGTCGGGACCAAGAGGTAGGCGAGCCAGGCCTTGGGATGGTCGTGGTCGAAAGAGATCTCGCGCCCGTCCGACAGCCAGGCGACCAAGCGGGTGTGATCGTCGGACTTGTCGATCAGTCGGCCCATCTCGTTCATGCGCGCGCCGATTGATGCTAGCGACGGCTCGAGACCAGACTCCTCCGCCATCCGTCGCAGCGCCCGCCACAGCGGGCCGTAGTGCACGAGATCGGCATTCGCCCAGATCGACGCTTCGCGCTCCGGATCGATTAGCGAACCGAGCAGACGGCGGACTTGCCGGGCATGTGGGCCACGGTCGGGTTCGAGACTCTCAAGGAAATAATGGACGATCGCGACGACGCTGAATGGATCGTTGCGCCCGTCACCGCTACGCGGCGGTAGCCCCGAACCGGCGACCCAGGCTTCGAGGTGGTTCGCGTCGATCGGCACGCCGGCGTTGCAGGCGGATATGGCGGCGCCCTCGAACCGCGCATGTATGGTCCAGGCGATCCGCGCAGGGCTATGGGCGAGGCGTCCATCGAGTCGTCCGAGGGCCAGAAGAGGGTCTTGCCGTTCCATATCCACGTCGTCGAATATCCAACGATTCTAGGCGCGTATGGATTCCGCAGGAAAGCAAAAAGCGATGTTGCTTTCCCTTGCCCATACGGTTCGCAAGTGGACATGTGATAAAGAGTACTTATCACATGTTGCGGGGTGTGCTGTTTGAGTTAGTTTTATGCCGGCATGTCCGATATCTCGCCCCCCTCCGCGTTGCCCGGTAGCGCTCTCGCCGCGCTCGAAACCGACCTCGCGCTCGCGCTACGCGCGCCGAATGTCGCCGTCGATCGCGAACTGCTCGCCGCTTACGTGGAGGCGGCCGCGCCCAATTCGATCCGCGCGCTGCGGCAGGATGTCGAGGCGTTCGACCTGTGGTGCCGCCGCAGCGACGCTCGCGCGTTTCCGGCAACGCCCGGGATGGTCGCGGACTGGCTGAAGCATCGGGCGAGCGAGGGTGCCGCGCCCGCCTCGCTGGTGCGGTACAAAGCATCGATCGCCAAGACGCACCGGCTGCTCGACCTCGACGATCCCACCAAGCACGAGATCTGCCGGCTCGCGATCGCGGCGCATCGCCGCAATGTCGGCTCACGGCAATAGCAGGCGCGGCC
>CAYFFH010000156.1:0-7090 GCA_964342175.1 uncultured Enterobacteriaceae bacterium
TCAGTTGGTTAGAGCAGGGGACTCATAATCCCTTGGTCGTAGGTTCGAGTCCTACCGGGCCCACCACTAATCATTCGAGCAGGGGTATCGCCATGAAGACGATTGAAATTCCACGCATAGACATGGAACAACGTATTGCCCGTTACGAGAATCTAAAGCCACTCAAAACCCAACAGGGCGGTAAGTTCCCGCTTGAGGCACTGGACGTAGTTTATGCTCGAGAGTTATTACCCGTCATCGCCCTTGGTGAATCGGTAGAAACGCCGCTTACGACCGACGAGACCCCCATCACCGGCGCCGGAGGGATGACTATTACGCTGGCCCGGTGTCCGCCTGGACAAGGACCTGGCTTGCATTCACACCGTACGACTTTCGAGACGTTCACGGTCCTCAAAGGACGTTTTGAGGTGTCCTGGGGTGATCGAGGTTCGGATACTGTAGAAATCGGTTTGTTCGATACAATATCGGTACCACCGGGCGTCTGCCGAGGGTTTCACAACGTAAGTGATGAAGAAGGGCTCCTACAAGTGATTATCACCGGAGGAGTTCATGATATGGAGGATATCGATTTTCGCCCCGAAATCGGTGACGAAGTGCGGAACTTGTCGCCCGAGTTGCTGGAGACGCTCGAAGAGACTGGAATGAGTTTTACAGCGGGACAATAGTAATTCGCCGCGAGAACGAGTCAAACAGTGGGCGTAGCTACGACCAATAGGCTAACCAGCAAGACAATCTCCCAAAGATTAGAAACGCGGCACTAAAAATCTCAAAGAATGATGGCCCGCACTCGGCGTTTTCAATGCCTCGCTACTAACGTGCGACACGTTTAGACTAGTGACCGACAAGCCTATCTCTGAGTTCTTGCAGCGTGTATGTTTTTCATCGGAAGGCACTATGAATGTGATCTGACCGTAGTCTTCATACGAGCACGTACTCCCGAAATCTGACTACTTCAAATACTTGTCGAACCACGCTATTGCTTGGCTAGATGATTCTTCGAACCACTGTCCTTCGTAAATTTCATAATGCGAAATCGGATAGGTTATCAAATTTTTTGGTTCCCCAGCGCATTCATAGAGTTCCTGATATCCAGCAAGGGGACAGACCGTGTCGTACTCAGCCGCGAGCAACAGCAATGCCCGGGGCGAGATTTTATCGACAACATCAAGGGGGCGGTATTCAAGCGTTTTCTCCCAGGTTTGCCAAGACAGAAGACAGCGCATATGCGGATAAGACTGCAATGCTTTGGCGAGAAACCCGCTCGCCGTTGGGTTGCTCAACGCGCGTTCAAAGGGGTCGATGTAACTACCCTGTCCCGCCAGTACTCTTTGTCGCCGATCCTCATCGAGTTGTTGGAGCAGTTCAGTCTGCTCGGCCTCGTTACGGGCACTGAACAGAAAACGTTCACCGGTATCAAATCCAACCTGGGCGACGACTGTCTTCACCCGAGCGTCAATCCCGGCGACGTAAGGGACGTGGGCACCGCCGAAGCTGGTCCCCCACAATCCGACTCTACTTGCATCGACTTCGGTCTGCTCGGTAAGCCAGGTGATCGCGTTGCGAATATCTTCGACTTGCTCTAAGGGAATCAAGCGCCACTTGGCGCCTTCACTGTCACCGAATCCGCGGTAATCAAAAATCATTGCAATATATCCGGCTGCGGCGAAACGTTGTGCGTAGTCCCGCAGAATTAGTTCCCGCACGCCAGTGAAACCATGACAGAGTACGATGCCCGGCCGCTTGTCGCCCGCACGCACCTCCGATGGTGTAAAGAGATTGCCAACGATACGTGATCCTTCGCTGAAAAAGGTGATCCATCGTTCTTCCATCGTCTTGAACTCCCGTTATTCCCTTTGAAGATCCGCCGCCTGTGCCCGGGAACGCATCCAACCAGTTAGGCGCCAAGCGTAAACGGCGGGTTCTGGGGAAAGCGATCCACATCGTCTGAGATAGGTGCCCACGGTAGTGCACTATCCAGCCAGATGGCGATTGTCGGCCGGATGCCATCCGCATCATCGAGACTGCCAACCGCCAGTACAAATACATTTTCGTTGCTGGCAAACAGCGGCGATCCACACTCGCCGCAAAACTCGCGACGCACAGCGTTACCGCTCGCCGCCTCGACCACATAACTTTGCGTTTGCCCTTTTAGGATCGTCACTGCCGCCACCGGTACCACGGCGTAATTACAAAACGGACCTCCCGACGCCTTCTGGCAATCGCGACAGTAGCAAAATGAAACGGTCGACGGATCAGATGCGCAGCCGTAACGAATACTTCCGCAGCGACACCCACCAGTGCGTATTGTCATAATCTCTCCCTTCGATAACGATCATCAAGTCGGTGCACGACCTGAGTACTGACCAGAACGACCTTTGTGAGTGGGAACGTTACTCCATCGAGTGTACATTATCGAGAAATGGATACTTACCGGAACTGCTTTTTAGCATTCCTACCCTCCTCCGAGATCGGTGAAAAACTCATTCGGCTTCAAACCAGGCAGCCGAAAACGCAGGGATAGCGTTACCTTTCTGATAATAATTTTATAGAAACCGCACATTCCCTACATTCCGTACTAGACTTAACCGATGAACGCGCCGCACAACAAAGCCACCTAGTGGATCGTGTCTATAGGAGATTATCAATGAAAATTAGTCATTATTTTTTATTAGCGTTGCCGGCCCTTCTAACCACAGGCGCTACCTATGCTGCGGACCACAGCAAAGAACCTCCCATAAGCGCGGCAAGTTCACTAAATCGGGTTTCTAGTCAAAACTCGAATTCGCAATATAAATTGTACCCTCGGAGACCCGGCGGGATGGCCGCCGCTTCCTCTAGCACCGCTGCTTCTGAGTACGTGTCGACCGCTGTTTTCCCTTCAACACAGTCGGTGTGGCTTTCCTATCACAGTGGACCAACCCAGCAACGAATTTATTATTGCAGTGCTCCTAACGGGAAGCCCTTTTGTGAGAAAGTAGTCGATGTAAAAAAATAAAACGTATGCCGCTATCTGGTGTACGGAGGCACACATAAAATAGAGCGAGAAGAATGAGAGTGAACACAGCGGCAATGCTGTGTGGCCTATCCAGGAAATTTATGGGACATAATGCTCGTATGAAAAATGTTGCTCCATATAGCGCCGATACCATTGCAAAATAATGACAACAACTTATCAAATTGCCACGACAACGTTACTCCGTTATGACCTAGGACGACCGGTAGGCGGCTCTGGGGTGACCTCGATTGATGTACTGGTGGTAGACCTAAAGGATAGCGCTGACAATCGCGGGCTCGGTTTCAGCTATGCGCTCGATGGCGGCGGGACGGTAATGTTGGCGGCAGCTAATCATCTATTGGAACAATTCGTACGGGACCAAAAGGTAATCGGACCGAGCGCCTTGTGTCAGCGGATGCAGAAATCATTGAACCGGATCGGTCGTGGGATCCATTATCTAGCGATCGCCGCCATTGATGTCGCGGCTTGGGATCTACATGCCAACAGTTTGGGAGTGCCATTGGGGGTCGCCTTGGGCGGAGTTATGCGCCGCGTTCCAGTGTACGGGAGTGCCGGCTTTAGACCCAACATGGACGCTGACGAGTTAATTGAACGTAGCCGCTTATACGTCGATAGACATCAGTGCCAAGCGATCAAACTTCGCGCAAATGGTACAGCAACCGATATTACCAATATTGCCGCGGTTCGCGACGCAATACCGGCCAATGTCGGTATCATGGTAGACCTGAATGAGAAATGTGACCTCGCGCAGGCGAAGTGGTTTGCTACCGCGTGTAAACCGTTTAACCTGTCGTGGTTGGAAGAGCCACTACCCTCCTACGACTTCGACGCGTATGCGCAGCTAGCCCAATCTACTGACATCCCATTAGCTTGCGGCGAACACCTGCAAGGGCGCATCGAGTTTGCACCCTATTTAAAAGCAGGCCATGTGGCGATCGCGCAACCAGACCTGGCCATGGCAGGTGGCATCACGGAGAGCCTACGGATCGCGCAAATGGCGGTTGCGTGCAATATCAAACTGTCACCTCATTTTTTACCAGCCCTATTCATTCACTTGGCAGCGGTAGTGCCGGGACTTAGTTGGTTAGAACACTTCCCGCTATTAGAATCATTGTTTGATAACCCGGTCGATATAGATGCGACCGGGAATTTAAATGCGCGCGAAACCCCAGGTCACGGGATCCGTTTTCTAGACGGTGCCCGGGCCGAATACCAGGTTAGGTAGGGTTAAGCTTTCACAGGATACCTTCGGATAGGGGAAACTAATCCTATTTTCATCGCTCCTAAATCGAAATTCCTTTAAGATGGCCCAACGACTTAAATTCCATAATGGAAGAAAGCCGACAAAATTATAAGGAAAAGAAAATGACCGGACTCCAGAGCCGTATGATCCGTGCCGCGAAGCTTGATGTCGACCTTTATGAGGAGGTCGAGGCTGATAAGGGGGCATTCGGTCAGGCTATGGCAGTCGTCGCACTTTCAAGCATCGCAGCGGGAATCGGAAGGTTTGAAGCGGGTGTACTTGGGATGTTGATCGGGGTGCTCGCAGCATTGGTCACTTGGTATATCTGGGCTTACCTAACTTATTTTATCGGGACGAAACTGCTACCGGAACGACAAACCGAGGCAGATCACGGTGAGCTATTGCGTACGATTGGTTTTGCGAGCTCCCCAGGGCTAATTCGGGTATTCGGAATAATCCCGGGGCTAACAGAAATCGTTTTTTTTGTGGCTTCGATCTGGATGTTGATGGCTATGGTGATCGCGGTAAGGCAAGCACTCGATTATGAAAGCACTTGGCGCGCCATAGGTGTGTGTGTGATCGGTTGGATCATTCAAATTATTATGCTTTCATTTTTGCTCGCCTTTCTAGGGAGTAACCCACAACCAACCTAACTCGGGCTTCAACTCGATGACGTTAGACATATCAGGATTAGCAGTTCTCGTTCAAACGAACCTACACGGATGGTATTCGTATTTCTTAGGTCTAGTACGACGAGAATAATAATAAGAAATAGTTCGCGGAACTTTTTAGCCAATTCTCCTGAGTTACGCGAGTTCTATGTCTGTTACGGGCGTTCGGCAGCGTGATATCCACAGGAACCGTCTAGTCCCGGTATTCCACCCTAAACTTAACTGATGAAACGCATTCTCACCACGCTCTGCCTGACTATGCTTCTTGGAAGTGCGGTGGTGAGCTGGAGTGCTGATTTAGAAAAGGGGTTTGTCGCATACCAAGGCGGAGACTACGCTACTGCTCTACGTCAATGGACACCCCTTGTAGAACAGGGCAACTCCGCCGCCCAGTTCTTCTTGGGCTTGTTGTACGAGGAAGGACTAGGTGTTCCCCAAAATTATGAGACCGCGGTAAAGTGGTGGACCCTTGCTGCGGTCCAAGGGTCCCCCGGTGCCCGGTTTAAACTGGGTTTGATGTACGACGTTGGGCGGGGTGTTCCACAGGATTATAAGACCGCGATAAAGTGGTACACCCTAGCCGCCGAGCGGGGAAACACCGACGCCCAGTTTGCGTTGGGTTTGATGTACGCCAAAGGGCAAGGTGCCACACAGGATAATGTCTATGCCTACATGTGGTGGAGTATTGCCGTATCCTCTGGGAATAGGGACGCAGTCATCAACAAAGATATCGTTTCGCAAGCGATGACTCCGACTCAAATTGAAAAAGCAAAAGAACTGGCCCGCGAATGCGTGAAGAAAAGCTACAAAGGATGTTGAGAAATAGGAACATTGCGTTGCATCATTGTAGTCCGACCTACCACAGTTAAATAGCGTTTTTAGGAGGATGGAATGATGAAAAAAATCTGGTATGTACGGTGTGTAACGTGCTGTGTGCTAATAGGATCAGTGCTCAGTCAAGCAGCTATCGCAGAGCAGATGAAACGAGTGGACATAGTTCCACACTCCATGAAAATTATAAACGAACGTTATCATTATTCTCCCGCGGTTCGGGCTGGCAATATGTTGTTTATTGCAGGGCAAGTTGGTCGGGATGCTGATATGGAAGTAGTCGTGGGGAAAGAAGCGCAGCTGGTGCAAGCGTTTGAAAACCTGAAGTTGGTTCTCGAAGAAGCATCTGCTGACTTTGACGATGTGGTGGAAATCGTAACCTATCATACTGATATGCGGGACCTCGCATTAGTTGTTAAAGTAAAAGATCGCTATTTTAAGAATCGATATCCAACTTGGACCGGTGTTGGAGTGAGTAGTTTGTCTACGCCTGGACTCGAGTTCGAAATTAAAGCCACGGCATATATAGAACCATAGGAAGATTTGTGAGGAAGCACAAAGCCTCGCGTGTGAGTAAGTAAAAGTAAAACAGAAGATAGTGTTAATGGATCGATCGAAGATAGAAGGATTTCAAACTCGCATACAAGGTACCCTAGTGCCCAGGAACACAAATGAAGGCGGCGAATAATATTGCAATATTTGCGGATGTGCAAAATATCTACTACACCACCCGTCAGGTGTTTGGGCGCCAGTTCAATTACCGGAAATTATGGGAGCACATCAGCGAAAGAGGCCACATAGATCTAGCACTCGCCTACGCAATTCACCGGGGAGATGAAAAACAACTTAATTTCCAGAATGCGCTGCGACACATCGGCTTCGAGGTAAAACTAAAGCCATATATTCAACGGGCAGATGGATCGTCTAAAGGTGATTGGGATGTTGGCATTACACTTGACATAATCGATGCTGCAAAGACCGCCGATACGATAGTTCTTTTGTCCGGTGACGGTGATTTTGATCGCGTTATAGAGAAAATTAAAATCGACTTCGCGCTTCGTGCGGAAGTCTATGGCGTGCCAGAACTTACTGCTAAGTCGTTGATCGACGCCGCAACCACTTTTTATCCGATCGACGCTACGCTATTGCTTTAAGATTGGACGGCCCTAGGGTAGTTCTGGGTCACTGATGGGCGCTCGAATACAAAGTATTGCGACTAATCTTCCCGAGAAATTTTCTACTAGAGTCGCCTCATAATGAAGGGAGACACACTTGCCATTATGGCAAAGCCCCATGCTCCATCAAGTTTTGTAATCGTGTACAAGGCGG
>CAYFFH010000157.1:0-7079 GCA_964342175.1 uncultured Enterobacteriaceae bacterium
AAAACACTCAGTAATATTCCGTGGGTCGGGATGCGGATCTCCCAAGCGGCGGGATAGCGGGCACCGCTTGTAGGACTCTGCCAATACTGTGTAACGTTAATTTGAACGTGTTCGGGGCGGAGCGCCGTTTGAATCCCCCGTTCTGTGAGTAACATACCGTGGCTGACGGCTTCTGTATGACCCGCCCTATCTCTGATCTGGTAAAACATAATGTCGTGACCGTCGCTGAGTTGAAGGCTAAACCAATCCCATCCGAGTTGTCCTTCGGCTAGTGCGCTGGTACTCCATTCGTGGTCAAACCAGGCGTTGCCATGTACTTGGTGATCTCCTGTTGGTGTCGTAATGGATCCTGCAACGGCTAAGCGAGGAATTGAATAATAATAAGAGGCGTTACCCGGCTCCTCACTCTTTTTCGATAGGCCGTGGTCACCTTGGCGTGTTATTGGACGCAGAGAACTTGCTTTGACATCAAGCGCCACACCAGCCTCCTGTGCTTTAATTTGCCAGATCTCCATTTCTGCTTCGACAAGTTCAATTGACCAGTCACGGATCCAAATCCTAGGCGGCTTATCACGTACGCCAGCAAGGTCCAAAGCAGGTCGACTTTGGCGTTCAAAATTATGAAAAACACCTGTCGTAAAGTCTGATATTGCGAAATGGCCGAGGTATACATTGCTTCTGCGCCAAGGCGAATTCGATTTAGCCGCCTGTGGTCGAAACGCGAAGCGAAATAGAGTCAGTTGAAAGCCGAAAGGTGAACCATTTTCAGAGCTTACGTTACCTGTAAAATACCACCATTCGGAGCGAAATTTCGGGTGCGACGAGTGATCTTTTGGAAACTCAAATGGTCGGGGCTCTATGGCGTGCTCGAATCCGAGCGACGGTACATTTTCGCTCAAAAAATCTGCGGCTGTCCAAGAGTTATCAGCGGGCGACAATAGCTTCACCGCGATTTCAACAACCGAGAGGGATGCGATCAGCAGGATGCTTAAGGCAGCAAGGTTATTCATAGCGCATGGCGTTGGTTACTTCGATGCGCGCCGCGCGATAGCTGGGGTAGAGCCCAGCACATAGTGATGCCAATACAGCGATCGCGAATGATTTGACCATTAATGCTGTCGGGATCTGCATTGTCATCGTCCACCCGAAGGACCTTGGGTTCACTACTTCGATGAGAATGACGCCGATCAATATACCGACGGGTATTGCAATCACCGCTGCCGCTGTCCCAAGAAGAATTGTTTGGGTCAGTATCGTGCGGCGCATTTCTGGGATGGTGAATCCAATCGCACGCAATATCCCATACTCTCGTGCGCGCTCTAGTTGCTGTGCTAACAATGCCCCGAGAATCCCAATGACAGAAACGATGACTGCGATCGCGCGCAGCAGTTCGGTAATTAAAAACGTACGATCAAATACCTCAAGTGAGGCTTGTTTTAGCTCTGCTGCCGAGTTAACGATGATAGTAGAGTTCGCGTTAATAATTGCTGTCACTGAGGTCATGGCATCCTCAATGGAGACATTGGGAGCGACATAGATACCAATCCCATCGTAGTCGGCCCTTTCCCAATGTCGATCATAGGTGCTGCGACTCATCGAAACATTACCGCGTTCCGACGCGTAGTCGGCGTAGATTCCGACGATCCGGAAACTTCGCGCACCGTTGCTTGTCTCAATCCGAAGATCATCACCTATATCTAAAAGATTATGGTACGCGTAGGGCTCTGTGATGATGACGACATTGTTATCTTCCCACTGCAGCCATATTGCTTCCGAGTCGCCAATCTTAAATTGGAATCCTCGTCGCGCGGCCGCGTTTAATTTATAAGCAGACAGTTGCACGTTGCCACTTGGGATTTTGATTTGCTGGCGTAAAACAGTGCTTGTAGAGGTGACTTCCTCGAGACGTTCAATTTTTTCGACAAATGCTGGCGTGAGTTTGACTCCCCGAGATTGATTGTCGAAATGTTCGCCCGAGACGTATAGATCTGCGCGCAACGCAGTGTCGAGCCAATCGGAAACTGATACTCGAAAGCTCGTGACCATGATGCCGATGCCGATACTGGCGGCAGTTGCAATCATCAGGGCCGCGCCAGCTGGGCCTGTGCGATTGAGCGCGATACTTACTGTCCGCAGGCCATGGCGTTCGGGCAGAAAGCGTTGAGAACTGAGTAGCCACCTTATGCCGGCCGATAGCGAAATAACTGCAAGCGGGCAGATCGCTGCGAATCCAAAAACAACAAGACTTATACTTACAAAACCTGCATTTGGCGATTGTGAATATTCAAGGGAAAACCAAGATAGTAGGTTGCACAGAAAGAACATTAATCCAGCAATGATACAAACTCGGCGAATATTGGGCGGTCGCACTCCGTTTCTGTTAGTGATCAGTGTTGGTTCAATACGAGTCGCGTGCATAGCCGGTATCAATGCTGCGATCAGGGTGGAAGCAACTCCGACACAAAAACTTCCGAATAAGGTTGTTGATGCAATTGAAAGTGTGTCAATCGAGGTTTTGAAATAAAGGTCATTAATTGTAGTAGACACGATCCCAAGCAGACTGTTGGCTAAGAAAACACCCAATATGATGCCGCCGAGACTGCCAACAACACCGACACAGCTCGCCTCGATCAGGATACTTTGTAGTATCTGTCGCCTACTAACGCCGAGTGTACGCAGGCAACCAAGGATGTTTCGACGTTGCAGAACTATGAATGTTTCGGTGTTGTATATGAGGAACATTCCTACCAGCAGCGCCATTAAGCTCAAAGCGTTAAGGTTTGAATAAAACGCAGCGGTCATGCGTTTTATTCTCCGTGATTCAGCTGCGAGATCGAGCAATTCAAGCTCGGTACCATAGGCTGCTGTGATGGTTTGATTTAGGTGGTCAGGCGTATAGTCGTCATCGATGAGTAGGTTAATGTGACTGATCCCCTGATAGAGCTGGAGCACTTCCTGAGCCGTCGCGATATCAACAACGATTAAGTCCTTAACGAGTCCTCCGGGTAAATGCGCTGGTGGTAAGAGGGCAATTATTTTCAGGCGGGCAGTATTAGAGCCATATTTAACCGTAAGGTACGAGCCGGCTCGTACGCCTAGCTCGACGGCCGTTGTCCGACTTATGATAGCGGACTGCGGCTCGGAAATGAGTTTTTCCGGTTCGAACCAACCCCGATCCGTCTTTTCGCCCGAATTAAATTTGGCTCGAGAAATCGGATCAATGCCTAGTAGTTCAATGGCGCGCCCATGTTCCGGCAATGTTAGGCGTCGATTTATAACAGGAGTCATTGGTAGCGCTGGAAATGCTAGAACCACGCGTTGATATTGCTCATTCGCAACGAGTCCTTCAGGGTCAACGAGGCGGTGGCTAGCTTGACCCATAGTCGTGTGAGTGGCCATGTCGAATGCTTCGAAAGCGCTGTGTTGAGTGAGTCGGATTGCTACGATCACGGCAACCCCGACGGCGATACCCAGTAACGCTAGCCCCAACTGCCAGGGGTGTTTTATTAGATGTCGAGAAAATGCGGTGTAGATAAGCAAGGGCATGGTGAGTGTTATAGTTCGACGACTTTTCGATCACGGATTGTTAACACTCGATCTGCGTAGCCAATGACCTCCTGGCTATGTGTCGCCATGATCAATGTTTGGCCGTTGCGCCGAACGAGGTCATCAATAAGCCGGATGATTTCACGGCCTGTTTCGATGTCGAGATTTCCGGTTGGTTCGTCTGCAAGGATCAGGCTTGGTGAATGTACTAGTGCGCGCCCGATCGCCACCCGTTGTTGTTCACCTCCCGAGAGATCTTCGATCGATGAGCTAGCCTTATTCGCGATCCCTAACTCGTTGAGAATTTGCAACGCTGGTGTTTCATCGAAAATTCCGTTTAAGGTGAGAGGAAGTTCTATATTCTCGAACACGTTCAAGGTCGGGATGAGGTTATAGGCCTGAAAAATAAAACCCAATGAGGTTCTTCGAAATTCAGTTCGTGCGCGTTCCTTGAGATTGGAAATTTGAATGCCGTCGATTTGAATGAGTCCACTGGTCGGGCGGTCCATGGCACCGATTAGATTAAGCAGGGTTGATTTTCCGGATCCGCTGCGGCCTAAAAGGACGATAAATTCGCCGCGATTGATCTTCAGCTCAACGTCGATAAGGACGTGTTGCTCGATGAGCGCTTGGCCGTAGCTTTTACACACACGGCTTAGGTTAACGGTAGGACATTCGTTAGTCATAAATACAATTTATTACAGGGTCACGCACACACGACTCTTAGTATTATGCTCGTCCCATCGTAACTTGGTATGGTCAGCGGCTTTATAGCGGAAAGTGGAATATACATGGTAAGTGTCACTTAACTTCATGTTTTCATGGAAGGTTATGTAATTTCTTCATAGGTTGGGAATAATTTTTAGATCTAAAAATGGAACTTCTCATGCACTTCTGTTGACTAACGCATGTAGGTTCAACAACACTCCACTTCCCCTTTTACCCCGCTCCCCACGCGGGGATTTTTTTGCCTAGAATTTAATAGCATAACAAGCCAGCACCGCAATCTTCCGAGGAATATCTCAAATTCCTAGAGTTTCCGAGTAGCCCCTTACCTAGAGTAGATGCAATCCGAATAGTAATTCTTGAGATTAGCGGTCATCGAGAGAAAATGGCGTAAAGTCAGTCTTAGTATCATAGAAATCGATTTGCTCGCGACCTTTCAAAAATGCCACAGTCGCATAGGTAGCGGGTGTCATCAAGATTTCGACGCCAACTTTAAATCCCCAATTAAATACCAAGACCGCAAGGAGCACAGAATTATCCCAGATCCCGTAGAATGCCACTGGGTAGAAAAGGACGCTGTCTATGCCTTGTCCTATTATGGTTGATCCAATAGTGCGCATCCAAAGATGGCGGCCTGACATCATGACCTTCATCCGCGCTAATACATACGCGTTAACAAAATCACCAACCCAAAAGGCAATGATTGAGGCTACAACGACACGCCAGGTATTTCCAAACACGGTCACTAGCGCTGGTTGTAAAACAGTGTTGAATGGCTCGGTTGGGCTTGGCGGAAGGTTTATGACTGTATGCGCCATCGTGGTCGCAAAGATCATGGCTACGAACCCAACCCAAATTACCCTCCGCGCGCGGGCATATCCATAGACCTCGGTTAATATGTCGCCGAAAATGTAACTTATCGGGAAGAAGATATTTCCAGCGCCAAATATGATGCTTGCACCCAAAACCGGCAAAACGAATGGTAACTCCAGAAGGCATACTTTAGCGGGGCCGATCAAGTTCGCGCATAGGAGCACGGTCACAAAACCGGCCATTAACAAATCGTAATATCGAAATCGCTTGCCTTGCACGTCGTGCGAGTGGGGAGTTGCGCTCATTTGTCAATACGGATTGATTTTAGGCTTTGACGAATAGCCGGAAAAGTGTGTGTTGCACGGGTTAAAGAATCCTGGAAGTTTATTGAGATGTAGCGCCCCATATTCAGTCCACAGCTCGTTACACCTGTCATTCGGGTGGGTCGATATTTATAAGTCCAACGAACTTGATGTAGACGGAGCGTCCCCGCGTCTAATGCTCTTTCCATTGGCACCGCAAAAAACCCCGGGTGATCTCTGGCGACTTCGGTTAAAAATAGCTGCACACAATGATCAGCGGAAAATTCGCCAGCGATAAGAGCCGCTTTAGGTAGGCTGACAACCGTGATTTGTAAGGTCGTAGGATCATGGCTATCGGGAGTACGGTATGTGAAGGTTGTGCCTAATAATGAACTTGAGACGGTAGGCCCAACAAGGAATTTTGGTGCGTCAAAGTGCAACTTTATATCGGCGAAACAATAATTGAACGCAATCGAGCATACCCCGCCTATGAAGACTCTCCAGGACATGCGTGAGATACTACCAGATGATGATCTCGAAGATGATCTGTAATTGAACGGTGCGCCAGTATTATTTCGCTATATCGCCGATAGTCGCGGAGCCGTTTTAATTTTTCCGGCAGCAATTTAGTATGCGTGGTCAAGGTTCTTGATCAGGTAATTTCCTAAAACCCTAGGAGGATAAAATTATGGCAGCACACAAACCAGAAGAAGTGAACCCCTGTTTGATAGAGGCGATCAATAACGGCGATGTTGAGTCAGCATTAGCAATGTACGAAACAGGCGCTGCATTTGTTACGGAAGAAGGCACGGTTACGGGTAGTGAAGCTATCCGTATGGTGATGGAGTCGTTTATTGCGTTGAAACCGAAAATTAGCATCGTTGCGAAAGAAACCGTGCAAGCGGGTGACATTGCAGTGACGCGTGGAAATTGGAGCCTCACAGGGACAGGTCCGGAAGGAGAAGCACTAGACATGGCGGGTCAATCGGTTGAAGTTGTCCGGCGCCAAGCTGACGGAACGTGGTTGTTTGTAATCGATCTCCCGAACGGCGCCGAAGATTGATCGTATCTGGGTTCAGCTTAAGCTTAAGTTCAAAAAGCTGGCGCCGTAGTCCTAAAACTTTCAGGACCATCTATTATCATATCGATGTTTGCTGTTAATTTTATCTTTTACAGGGTAAAAAGTAGTAAGCAGCCGCCCCAAACTCATGCCGACAACCCGGCGTTCGCGGTCTCGGCCTGGGTTCGGAGAAAGAACCAAGCATAGATACCGAGACCGATCGAAATCGGACCCGAGATTAGGTAGGGCGCATTGGCACCCATGTGTTCAATGACCGTACCGGCCCACAAGTGCGAAAGCACTGCACCGACGCTCATGACGGTTCCTAGGACCGTTTGGCCTGTAGCGCGTAGGCGATCAGGAATCACCTCTTCGACGTAGAGCTGCATGCCAATGATGAGTCCTACGACCACAGCACCGTGGAGCAGCTGGACACCAAAGACCCAAAAAAGGCTCGGCGCTAGGGCGGTAATCAACCAACGCGCACCATCGCAGGCAATCCCGCCCGCGATCAGTCCCCGAGCGCCCATCCGACTTAGGCCAGCGCCGGCGAAATAGATAAGTGGGATTTCAAGAATCAGCATTGGAATCCATAGGCGGCTCACGGTTTCGATGGTGCCTCCCCGCTCGGC
>CAYFFH010000158.1:0-6988 GCA_964342175.1 uncultured Enterobacteriaceae bacterium
CGACCACAGTTGCAGCAACGTCATAATTAAAATGGACACCCTGCTGTCGCGCTTTGCCGAAACTAAAGCGATCGGGTAACTGCTGGGTTTCTGTCAGACTGCCTTCAGTATACTCTACATCTACGCCGGCAATTATTTTGTGCCCGACATCAAGATCCCAGGTGTACCCACTTAAAACACCGACGCTTGTGTGGTCGTTTTCCTCAATTGCACGCGATGGCAAGTAGTGTTGTCTAAATTCCATGTCGTTATCGCGAAAATATGGAGTGATATTAAGCGACTGTCTTTCGTTTACGTCATGAGTCCAACGGCTGTACAGTCTGACTGAGGACCAATCACGGTAGGCGTCTGGATCACAGTTCCGGCGCATAGCGGCCATGTCTTCGTAGAGAAACGCGGGAGCTTTGTTCGATGTATAACAACCACCACCATTGTCACCGCTACTGATAAAACCCGCTGTTTCCTGATTCAGGTTAAATACCGATAGGACAGTTTTCGTGGAATTGCGAGTACCTTGGTAGTCATGTCGTGCCTGCATTTTTTGTAGCCCGTAGCCAGACCGGTCGCGATAGCCACCATCTTGAACACCGTAGGCATTTAGCCGATAGCCATGGCGGTCAATCGAACCACTGATCGTACCCTTTATTTTGTATAGGTCATGTGGACCACCGGAGAAATCGATTTCTCGTTGCAGTTTTTCCGACGGCGTGCGACTTAATATGTTGACCACGCCGTGCACGGCATTCGAGCCATGAAATGCGCTTCCTGGTCCCCGTATTGTTTCGACACCACCGGCTTGTTCTAAGCTTGCCTCAGCGAGCCCATTGTTGTTTGCAAAGCCTGGCGCGCGGAATGCAACGCCATCTTCGAGGAACAAGAAGGCGCCAGCAGCACCAGGGCCGGTGAGAACCGGTGATCTGATTGACGGTAGTGCTTCAAAGCCGTTATTACGTTGAACGTGTAATCCAGATAAGCGATTTAAGATCTCACTCGGGTGATCCGCGCGAATCAAATCTACTTCGTCCATTGATAGGGTGTCGATATTCCCGGCCATGTCAAGTACGGGAGTTTCTGCGCGTGTGCCTGTTACGACAAGCACCTCCATTTTACTGTCCGTTTCTTCGCCCTGTGCGATAGTGGAGACGGTGACTAGAAGTGTCAGACAGGCCAGGTGAAATATTTTCGTTCTCATCGTTTGGGTAATGACCTTTACGGTTTAGTGGGTCGTATCTGTTTGAAATCAACCAGGGCATTAACTGCACAAAATTATTTAAATCGCCAAAGTTCCGATTATATGAAATAGACTGTGATTACCGCCCATATATCGTTAGATATTTAGGGCGTAAACTGGTTCATAATGACCAATAGGCGGTTGTTTTGGGCCAGAGATTATCAGCTTGAACAACACATCACAAAATGAGAGCTTGTGCGCAATCCACGAAGTTTACTGCTTGGTCGGCCCACGGCGGGGAAAATTTATATCCGTAAATAGCATTACTCTGTCAATAGTGATCCGCGATCTAGCAAGGTAAGCATAACACGACGGTTAAGATTATCAGGCGACGAAACCCAGCGGACATTTGGCCAGGCTAGTTCAACGTGGTATTCGGGCTACTTTTTCCCGCACTCGAAGCGTACGGCTCCGCTGGGATCTTCGTCGGGTGGCGCACCAAAACCGATTATGCCGGAGCCATTTAAAACTTCTTCCTCGCGACGTAGTCGCTTTAGCTCTCCTTCCTCGTTAACTAGTACGACTCCGTTGGCACTC
Source organism: uncultured Enterobacteriaceae bacterium (assembly GCA_964342175.1). GTDB lineage: Bacteria > Pseudomonadota > Gammaproteobacteria > UBA11873. The sequence continues at coordinate 1,769 of CAYFFH010000158.1, forward strand.
TCATCCCGGAGATAAAATCGGCCATTGCGATAAGTAATTTCTGCGTGCTGGCGAGACGTGTAGTTTCCGCTAACACGTACGTCGGCTGTCCTGCTACGGCCGATCCGCCATCGAGTTTTTCTAGCATCTACGCGAAAGATTCTACCGTCGTAATGTAAAGTTAACTCGGCCTTTGTCGGGACAGGGTGAACCACGGGAATTGAGCTGATGTTTGTTTCTTCGTCGGTTTTCTCCCAAAGGATTTTGCAGATTTCGAGTTTTCTGCCAGACGCTTCAGCTTCGATTTGGTCAATGGTTCGCCAGTGCGGGAACATCGCGGGTGGTAGAGCATTGATACTTTGCCGGGTCGTCAGGATTTCTCCGGCCTTGGCGTGACTGATCACTTGCTGCGCTATTAGCGGGGTTTCGCCAATGATTTCTTCGATGTGCCATTTAATTGTGCCGAAGTGCCAGCCAATTTTTATGTGTAAATTCCCCGTCCTGAATTTGCCTTCTTCACAGGCTTTGCGCAAACTCGCCTGCATTTCAGTAGATGTGAGGGCGGCTTTAACCGGATCTTCAAATGCGCACATGATTGCGTCACCGATGGTTTTTATCGTGTGGCCCCCAAGATTATTTGAAATACTAGCTAGTAATTGGATACATGCTGAGAGGTCTGAGCGTGCTATTGCGTCACCGTATTGCTCATACAGCCGGGTGCTGCTGGACACATCTGCGAAAAGAATTGCTAGCTTTGTAACTGATTTGTCCACGGTCTTATATTACACGCCTAGTCGCAGGGGCAGGTATTTTTGAACACCGGCTTGCCAGACTTTCGAGTAAGCGCTGTATCCGCGACAATTCGCTACGGGAGTGAAAAGCACTTTAGTCTTATTTCTCTATAGGAGGGTTATTAGTCGATGGCGCAATACGTCTACACCATGAAGGGAGTCGGGAAACTTGTGCATCCAAACCGGCATATCCTGCGGGATATTTCATTGAGCTTCATTTCGGGAGCAAAAATTGGTGTTCTCGGACTGAATGGATCAGGTAAATCGACCTTGTTGCGCATTATGGCGGGGATCGACACCGATATTGAGGGAGAGGCAATCGCAGGAAAGGGTCTTCGGGTTGGCTATCTCCCGCAAGAACCGCAACTAGATGATCGCAAAGATGTTCTTGGCAATGTTGAAGAGGGTCTTGGCGAAGTAAAGATTTTAGTCGATCGATTTAATGCCGTTAGCGATCGTTTTGCGGAGCCAATGGACGACGAAGAGATGACGGCTTTACTAGAGGAGCAGGGCAAACTACAAGATCAAATTGATGCTGTCGGCGGCTGGGAAATCGAGCGTAAATTAGAAATCGCAGCTGATGCACTGCGTCTGCCGCCTTGGGACAGTGATGTCAGAAAATTATCGGGAGGCGAACGACGACGTGTTGCATTGTGTCGTTTGCTCCTGTCGGAGCCAGAAATGTTACTACTGGATGAACCAACAAATCATCTTGATGCAGAGTCTGTTGCTTGGTTGGAGCGTTATTTAGAGCAGTATACCGGTACGGTGGTTGCGGTTACCCATGATCGATATTTTCTTGATAACGTAGCCGGTTGGATCTTGGAACTCGATCGCGGATTTGGTATTCCCTGGGAGGGCAACTATTCTTCATGGCTAGAACAGAAAGAAGCGCGTCTAAAAATAGAAGAAAATCAGCAGGCGGCGCATCGCAAGAATATCGCAGCTGAGCTTGAGTGGGTGCGGGCAAATCCGAAAGGGCGCCAGGCGAAGAGTCGGGCCCGCTTGCAGCGGTTCGAAGAGATGCAATCGAAGGAGTTTCAGCGTCGCAATGAAACCAATGAGATCTATATTCCCCCTGGGCCGCGCCTCGGTGACGTCGTGGTCGAAGGGCAGGATCTGGTCAAGAGTTTTGGCGAGCGTTTATTGATCAATGGGCTGTCTTTCAGCCTTCCGCCGGGAGGCATTGTCGGCATTATTGGGGCGAACGGCGCTGGTAAAACGACGCTTTTTAAGCTACTTGTCGGATCTGAGGGGATGGATAGTGGTGAAATTAAGGTGGGAAGCACCGTACGTTTCGCCTATGTCGATCAGAGTCGAGATTCCTTGGACAATGGAAAGACCGTGTGGGAGGAAATTTCGGAAGGTCAGGATATCCTGAAAGTTGGTGACTACGAGACGCAATCACGTGCCTACGTTGGTCGTTTCAATTTTCGCGGGAGCGATCAACAAAAGCGCATAGGTGAATTGTCAGGAGGAGAACGCAATCGCGTGCACTTGGCCAAGGTACTGCGTACTGGCGGCAATTTGTTATTACTAGATGAACCGACGAACGATCTAGACATCGAAACACTACGGGCACTCGAGGAGGCGTTACTCGGTTTTCCTGGTTGTGTAGTGGTGATTTCTCATGATCGTTGGTTTCTCGATCGCATTGCTACGCATATCTTAGCTTTCGAGGGTGAGAGTCACGTTGAATGGTTTTTGGGTAATTACCAAGACTACGAAGTTGAGCGCAAACGTCGTCAGGGGGAGGGGAATCAGCCACATCGGATAAACTTTAAACCAGTGATCCGCACGTAATTAATAAGTTGTAACCTGCGGAACGCGTGATTGCCCCAACGGACGCCATTTTTGTTGAGATTTGAACGCTAGAAATACTTCTGCGAGAGGGGCAGCCCGTTGGAGAGGAAGAAATATCGTGGTGGTGATCGATCACAGTACAGTGAAAGTCTGCGGATCTAACCCAAGTTCGTCGCGAAACACGGCCTGATTATGTTCCCCAATTCGGGCAACCTGGGGCCGTATCGCGGCGTGTGTATGTGAAAATAAAAACGGCGTATTGGGTACTTTCAGTGACCCACCCTCATCTTTAACTTCTGTGATCATATTCCTGTGTTGGAGCTGCGGATCGTCCAGCGTTTCAGCGATTTCACGATAGTTACTGACAGGAATCTTGCGTGCGCTAAGTTGATTGAGTACGTCTGAGGTCGTTTTTGTACATACCCACGCGGCAATGAGTGCTTGTAACTCTGCATAATTATGCAATCTCGATACGGTCGTCGAAAAACGGGTGTCAGTTTTGAGCTCGGGTTGCCCCATGAGATCTGCTAAGTCTTCGAAGTGTCGAGGGCTCACCACCATAAGAAAGATATAGCCGTCGCTTGTGTCTAGGGGGCCGTAGAGACGGTCGTGTCCTTGTGGGTCCAGTGCCAACTGAAAATCCTTCTGCATCGTTCCCAATAAGGCATCGAACATAGCTATGTCGATATATTGCCCCACTCCGGTTTTTTCTCGGTAGTACAAAGCCGAATTTATTGCACCAAATGCTTGCAATGCAGCAATGTTGTCTGCTACAGGCAGACCCATATTGAGTGGTTTTTCAATACCAGGCTGGTAGTTCAAAGTCACCGCATCGTAACCGCTCCAAGCTTGGACGACGGGAGCAAACGCCGGACGCTGCGCATCGGGCCCAGTCTGCCCAAAGCCCGAGATCGAACACATCACAAGACGTTCGTTGAGTTCACGTAGTACAGCGTAATCAATTCCGAGGCGCTCCATGACGCCGGGACTGAAATTTTCGATCACAACGTCAGCAGAGGAGGCTAATCGCTTGACAACTTCGATGGCGCTGCGGTCTTTGAGATCGAGGCTTATGCAACGCTTACCGGCGTTAAGGTGACTAAAAAGTTTACTAGCGCCATCGCGGTGTGGCGGGACCGCACGCAGAAACTCGCCGTGAGGAGGTTCCACCTTTAACACATCGGCACCGAGGTCAGCCATCATGCGAGTGCAATAGGGTCCGGAAATGACGCAAGTAAAGTCGAGCACAACTACGCCGTCTAGCACGCCTGGGCCGGTGACTTGACGATTCTGTTCCAGTTTCATTGTATCTACTCAAAAATTCGATGGGTAATGTTACGATGTCTGGCCACCGTACGAAACAGAGGATGTACTTCAGTGATCGATCGGAAGTTTATCGGCTACAAGTCGAGACCGTTTGATACGGAAGTCGAGAAAGGTCGATTGCGTCTGTTTGCTAAGGCGATAGGAGAGTCTAACCCTATATACTCGGATGAGATTGCCGCCAAAGCCGCCGGGTATCGTGCAATTCCAGTGCCTCCAACTTTCTTATTTTGTCTCGAGATGGAACAGCCCCAGCCTTATCGTTGGTTTCGTGATGTGGGCATTCCGTTGTCGCGTGTCCTGCATGGGGGACAATCGTTTCGTTATCAAAAGACTGCGTGTGCCGGGGATGTGTTGACATTTAACGCCGAGATTGTGGATATCTATGATAAGAAAAATGGTGCGTTAGAATTTGTGATTCAAGACGTGTACATCACTGACCAGAGTAACGCACCGGTCGCAGACTTTTCACGCACGATTGTTATTCGAAACGACTGAGGGAGAGAGGGTGGCTAAGTCGAGGAGCGCTGAAGTGAGTATCGAAGATGACCTTCAATCCCTAACGATGCCTCCGATTACGCGTCAAACGCTGGCGATATACTGTGGTGCGTCGGGGGATCATAACCCAATTCATATAGATTTTGATTTTGCGCGTGAGTCTGGATTAGACGACGTGATTGCACATGGCATGTTAGTAATGGCCTATATGGGCCGTTTCCTGACGAGCTCGGTGGAACAAGATGTAATACGAGCGTTTGACGCTCGTTTCCAGGCCATGACACGCGTAGGAGACGAAATCACAGTGCATGGGAGGGTAGCTGAAAAGTTTATCGATGATGACACTACTTGTGTTCGGATTGACTTGACTGCAGTCAATCAGGACGGCGAAGTCAAGGCCGTTGGTTCAGCAATCGTGGATCCTGACTAGCGAGTCGACGGGCGCCGGGAGAGTCCGAATTCATTCCATTATATAGCTATCGTCCTGTCAGTTGTCTTGAGTTTTCTTTGGAACCAAAACCCAAGGCATACAAGTGCGACAGCGATCATCTGAAACGCTATGGTGTAACCGAAGCGGTCGATGATCCGTCCAAAAAAGGCGACGCCAGCACCCTGGCCTATCATCAATGAGAAAACAAATAATGCAACGGCGGTCCCTCGGGCACTCGGCGCGAGTTCGGTTGCTAGCGTTTGTAGGGTGTTGTGCATAACATAGAAACCAAAGCCACAGACGATCATGATTGGAATGCAAATCTGCCAGCTAGGGGCGAAAGCGAAACCAAAATAGCAACAAGAGATCGTCAGGCTACCGATGATAACCATACGG
>CAYFFH010000159.1:0-6951 GCA_964342175.1 uncultured Enterobacteriaceae bacterium
ATGCCGATTGGCACGAATGCACCGGCTCAGTTCTACGCGCACATGGCCCGACGTCACATGGAACTGTACGGCACCACGAGCGAACAGTTCGGTGAAGTTGCGATCACGTGTAGACAAAATGCTACGCTCAATGAACGTGCAATGATGCGAAAGCCGATGACGCTAGAGGATCATCAAAACTCACGCATGATCGCTGATCCGTTTCGCCTATTCGATTGCAGCCTCGAAAGTGCAGGCGCAGCAGCGGTGGTAGTCAGTAGCACCGAGCGCGCACGCGATCTGGCGCACCCTCCAATCCTAATAAGTGGCGTTGCCGAAGGTCACCCTGAGTCACCCAGCGCGATTACCCAACGCCCAGATTTAACCCGAATGGGCATCGCCCGAGCTGCACCAATTGCGTTTGCGATGGCAGATGTAACACATGCGGACATCGATGTGGCTGAAATCTACGATTGTTTCACCTACATCGTGTTATGCCAGCTCGAAGATCTCGGCTTTTGTGCCAAGGGCGAAGGTGGGGAGTTTATCGCCGACGGGCGAATCCGGCTTGACGGAGAGTTGCCCATTAATACTCACGGAGGTTTGCTATCCGAGGCACATATTGCAGGCATGAATCACATTGTAGAGTTGGTGCGTCAACTTAGAGGAGACTGCGGCGAACGGCAGGTTAAAGGTGCTGAAATCGGCCTCGTCACGGGCTTTGGGGATCTAGGAGACGGTTCAATAGCGATCATGCAGCGATGATTGAAGAGTACGACCAACTGCCAAAGAAACCAAGGCCGGAACCGTCGGCGGAGAACCAACCGTATTGGGATGGCCTGCTGAAGCATCGGCTTCTTGTGCAATGCTGCTTAAATTGCCAGAAATTACGCCACTATCCGCGTCCCATGTGCGATGCGTGCTATTCAATGGGTTTCACCTGGCAGGAGATTAATGGACATGGAACGATACACAGTTGGACAGTGAGTCATCACCCGTTCCATCATGGCTTCAAGCATGAAGTGCCATACGTTACGGTCACTGCTGACTTAGAAACAGGCGTCCGACTACAAGCACCACTACTTGGTCACGGTCAAGCGACACTTACACTCGGCCTCGCGGTAGTTGTTGCTTATATTAATATCGATGCGACCTTGACCTTACCGTGTTTGAACTTAGTGCCTTAAATTCTTATGGATAAACTCATTAATGATGAGATCCGATCCTGGATTGGACGCGCAGATAAACCAATCCGCGTCCTGGTGTCCCGACGCGACATAGTTAAGTATTCGATTGCGACCGAGCAACTGAACCCAAAGTATTTGCATGGCGATGAGGCGCCACCTATGTTCCTATTTGGCGCAGATCGGGCATTAACCCAAATTGCTGATTTAGGGCCAGACGGTTTACGCCAAGATTCACTGTTACCCGACTTACCACTTAAGCGGGTGATGGCCGGCGGCGTTAAGCAGCGGCATGTACTGCCAATCGTACCGGGTGATACATTGTTGATCACCCGAAGTATCGCCGATATCTATGAAAAACGCGGATCAAGTGGCTCTCTGATTTTTGTCGTCTATGACATAAGCGTCAGGAATGAAGAAGGAGAGCTCGTCATGCAACAAACCCAAAGTCGAATCATTCGATAACGCTATTATGCCAAATCTTAACCAGCTCAAAGTTGGCGACGCTATCCCCGAGCGAAACCACCATGCAACTAACGTATCATTGTTTCTTTACAACGCTGCTATCTGGAACCCACACCGCATCCACTACGACGAAAGATATACAACCGATGTCGAGAATCACTCTGGAATAGTAATTGACGGGCCACTACAGGGCGACTGGCTAACACAGGCCGTGATCAACTGGCTGGGCAATGATGGGCAACTTGTCGAATTTGAGTATTCAAATCGTAGTGCGTCAATACTTGGCGAAACTCTGACATCCGGTGGAACCGTTACTTCGATTAATGGTACTACCGTGACGCTTGACATTTTCATCCGGAATGAAGCCGGGAAGGTTGTCACACCTGGAAATGCGATCGTCCGGATGACGGCCTAACTGAGCACTAAATATTTCTACGGCACGCTGATCTGATGCAGTGAAATCATGGCTAATATTGTTAGTTTAGTTAAATTGACGCCGGAGGGTGTGAGTGCAATCCATGACGTAGATCCCTCCGTGGAACTAGTCAAAGCTGGCGGATGGTTTGAAGGGGAGTACGCTGATTCATGGCCGGCCGAGACGATCAATCGTTATGTTCGTGGAAATGGACATGGTACGCGGGCTGAGCGAGATAGGATCTTAGAATCTGCCGAGATCATTATCGGCGGCTTCCCGATCCCACTCGATTTACGCGTCCGGGCGCCAGGTCTAAAATGGGTACACCAGACACCAGCAGGCGCAAGCAATCTTCGTAGCGGCGATCTATGGGGGTCGGAAGTTGCAGTAACGACTTCACGAGGATACGGTGAAACGACAGCGATTGCTGAGTACGCGATTGCTGGGATCATGAGTTTCGCCAAGGGCTTCGATCAAGCAAATGTAGATGGAGATCGCGCCGAGTTCAAACATACTCGATATGCGATTCGAGCGATCGAGGAAAAAACCTTATGTGTGATCGGCGCTGGTGGTATCGGATGCGAGATCGCCCGCTTAGGTAGAGCACTCGGTATGCGCGTAGTCGGTACCCGATCCAGACCACAGTCCGATGTTAATTCTGCATTCGATAGGATCGAAGGCCCGAACCGGCTGTATGAATTACTTGGGGAAAGCGATTACGTTGCGGTGAGTTGCCAATGGACAGAGGCGACGACAAATTTACTTGACCATCTAGCATTTGCAGCGATGAGACCTGGCACAATCGTCGTCAACATTGCTCGCGGAGAAATTATCGACGAGACCGCTCTACTCGCCGCACTTGATTCAGGACACCTGGGAGGCGCAATTTTGGATGTCTATGTAGGCGAATTTGAATCACCACCACAAGCACGCCTTTGGCATCATCCAAAAATTCTCATAACCCCCCATATCTCCTATCGGACCGACAACAGTAGACTACGTGCCATCGAATTATTTTGTCTCAATTTGCGCCGCTATCTTGATGGCGAACCACTCGAGAATCGAATCGATTGGTCGGCTGGTTACTGATCCATCACGACCTACCGAGAATCTACTCTAGCTTAAAGAAGAATATTTTGAGGCCTCCATGGAAAAGCAATCGGAGACAATCACACTAGTCAAGATAGGCGAGAACACACAATTAATGAACATGTATCGACATGGCCATCTCACGATTTTTGAGATTCGTTCGGATCAAATTTCAGAACACTTTTAAATCTTAGGGCAGGTCGGGCACAACACGGAAACTTACATAGTATGTTCGTGATATTAATTTACTCGGCACCAAAGACACGTAGGCCAATGACGCCTGCGACAATCAGCATTATACAACCTAGGCGAGCGACGGTCGCCGCGTCACCGTAATACAGGATCCCAATCAACGCGACCCCGGTTGCGCCGATCCCGGTCCACGCTGCATAAGCCGTACCGATTGGTATTTGACGCATGGCAAACGACAACAGCAACAGACTGAGAGCTCCAACCACTATCGTGACCAATGATGGGATGAATTTTGAGAATCCAGCTGATTCTTTTAGCGCAATAGGCCAAATGCACTCAAGCAGTCCCGCCGCAAATAAATAAAGCCAGGCCATCACACACCTCCAATTACTACATCACTAGCCCTTGCGTTCAGCCCGGGCCTTTGTAGCTGCCATGTCCATACCATAGATTTGTTCTGGTAACGAATCGCGTCACCACCCATTAGTAGACGGAATAGAACATCAAAACACCCACAACCATCGTAGCCATGCCGAGTAATTCTAGTCCAGTAACTTTCTCTCGAAAGTAACACCAGGATATAGCGATTGTAAAAATCGCCTCTATTTGACCAACGGCCCTTACATAGGAAGCATTTTGTAGTGCGAATGCACTGAACCACCCGATAGATCCCAATGCGCTAGTCAAGCCGATAAATCCGATAATCCGACGGTTCGGCCAAAGCTGACTAAATACAACCGGCTCTCGCAGAAGTATCCAAATACCAAGGACGATGATCTGCATCCCCGTTCCAATTAAGACCGTCCAAGTACCTCGCCAAAGGAACTGGCCAGGTTGTAATACAAGCGTCGCTTCACGGAAGAATAAGTAAGACATGGTAAACATCAATGCACAGATGAATGCTACCCGTGTAACTTTTCCAAACAGATCCGAGCTTAGTGTTGTGCCACGCGCCGCTAAGATATGCCCTTCAAACTTGCCGATCAGCATTAACAAAACACCTGCGAACACCACCAATAGCCCGATCCAACCCATTGCTGATAGGCGTTCGGAAAAAAGAACCGAACCGATCAGTGCGGTCAACAAAATATCGCTCTTGGTCAACATCGTGCCAACCGCGAAACTCTTCAACGAGAACATGTGAATCAGCAGAGCTGTCGCCAGCGCTTGCGACACCGCCCCACCAAACACATATAGAATAAAGCTTCGGCTAAACGTGGGCACTCCGCCGCCTTGCAAACTTAAAAGACCCACGAGGAAAAGAGCGATAAATGGGAAGCCAAACAGCGCCCGAACATAGGTAGTCCCCATCGTAGACATGCTATGACTCAACGTTTTTTGAGCAGCGGTTCGAATCGCTTGCATCAATGCAGCAAAAACACTCAGCGGGATCCAGAGTAGTTCCATAGCTTCCCTTGCTTAGACTACGACAAAGTTATCGAGATGGGCTTAAGGTAGAGAGACGTCCTACGCATTAGTTAGGGGCCTTCAGGCACCGCAGGTAAAGTTCCAATATCATCAATCCAATCGAGAGCGGACCGCCGCCAAATCTGTTTATTTGGTTTAAGAGAATCACGTTGAACCAACGCACCAACTCGTAAACCATAGACTTTCGGACCATCCCCAACAGTCGTTGCATAAATTGCCGAACCGCATTCCGCACAGAACGCCTGTGCACGCTTGTTGCCACTTTGCGCTGTCTTAACATAAATTTTCGGCTCTACCGAACTGAAACTTAATGCGTCAGCGAGCGTGAACACCACCGTCCGAAACGCAGTACCGGACAACGCTTGGCAATCTGTGCAATGACAAATTAAGATTCGCTCAGGATCGATCTCCGCCGTGTATTTGATCACGCCACAGTGACACTGTCCATTAACATTCATTTATCTCTCCCTCTATATCGCAAGTGATTTTGATAACAAACCTATGAGGTCTTACCGATATTAACTCTAGCCTAGCCCCACCTCCGCGCACTCCTCAATTCCCTTCTCGTGATCCAAAATTATTTGTATAGCCACTCGATCGTACATCGCTTTGCGTGATGACTGGATTGGGCGATTTTTCAGTCTGAGACCCACAGATTCCAGACACCGGAAAGACAACTAGTACGAAACCTTGGGGCAAACCTTCTAAATTGAAAAAGTATCACGATCAAACGACAATCCCTATCTAAATCTATGGAGGAATACCGTGCGCCTAACAAATACCGGGTACGTCCTATGTGCGTTCGCCGTGATGCTGATGACAATACCTGTCGTTGCAGCCCCGCCTCCCCCCTTACAACTCAAGGTTTTTAGAAGCTCCGAAGATCATATGGGTTTGGGCGTCAACTCGGCAATTATCTACGGCGAGAAAGACGCGGTCCTCGTCGACGCCCAATTCACCCTCTCCAACGCTCATCGTCTGGTTGCCGAAATCTTAGAAACCGGATGCGCTTTGACCACTATTTATATCACCCACGAGCATCCTGACCATTTCTTAGGCCTGCCAGTCGTGGTGGAGGCGTTCCCCAACGCGAGAATTGTCTCTATAAAAGAAAGCGCTGATGATATAAATGCGAGTTACGAATTCAAACTGAGATACTGGGGTAATAAAGTATTAGGACCCAACGGCGCTAAGACCACAGTATTTATAGAAACAATTGAGAATCCCTTGATCATGTTAGAAGGAAGGCGGCTTGAGATTCTAGGACCCTTCCAAGGCGATGGTCCGAATTCTAGTGTCGTATGGATACCCTCAATTAAGACTCTTATCGCATCCGACTTTATCTACGATCATGCACATGCCTGGATGTCGGCAGCCAAAACCCCGACATTACGACGAGCATGGTTAGACGCGCTCGATGTACTTGAAGCCCTACGGCCCGAAGTTGTCGTGCCTGGCCACGCGCCGTCAGCTAAACATTTATCTCCCGCTTCGATAAATTACACTCGCCAATATATTAAAACGTTCACAGCGAAACTAGAGGAAACTGCAGACTCCGATCAGCTTGCGGCCGAAATGCGACGCATCTATCCCGATATTTCAATGCAATTCTCAATCGAATATAGTTCAAAGATCGTCAAAGACGGATGGATCTGGGAAGGCCAATGGCCTGAATCTCTGCGTAACATGAAACCCGAGTAAACAATCTACATCTGTCGCACTAACTATAGTCAGCGTGGGAATTGCTTATATTACCCAATACCAAAACGAAACACAGCGGAGTAATTCTGAATGACCGATAAAATAGAAACTACCGCGCTTATCGTCGGAGGTACCACGGGTATCGGTCTCGCCACCGCGACTCGATTTGCAATTAACGGAACGGCTGTCGCAATCGCGGGACGAAATGTCGGCCGTGGCAAAGACGCGGTAAGAACTTTAAAGGCATCTGGCGCTAAAGCGATATACCTTGAAACAGATGTTCAAGAAACCACCGCACTGGAAGCACTTGTAACTGAGGTTACCGCAAGATGGGGTCGATTGGATTACGCTTTCAATAACGCCGGTTGGGAAGGAATCCCAGGGCGGATCGAAGATGCCAAAGAATCCGACTGGACCCGCATGATCGATATCAAATTGAACGGTGTCTGGCGGGGATTACGCGCACAGATTACCCAAATGCGGAAACGAGGCCATGGC
>CAYFFH010000160.1:0-6937 GCA_964342175.1 uncultured Enterobacteriaceae bacterium
GGAGCTCTCACCCATATCGGTTTTAATCGGGGTATGAACGCTATTCACATTAACGGCGCTACCTTCAAGTGATGGCCACCGACCTTTATAGGATATGACTATCCCAGGGAGTACATTGGAATCAACCTGAGCAACGAGTTCGATTGCTCCAGTTACATTTCTTAAACGCAGTCGGGATCCGTCGCTGGCTCCGATCCGTGTGGCATCTGTTTCGTTGATTAACGCTGTAGCCGGCCCGGCCCGGCGTGCAATTGTCGGATCATTTGCATAGGAGTCGTTTAGTCGCCATTTCGAGGCCGGCGTTAATAGGCGTAAATGGCCCTCTTTAGTCTGTCGGTCAACAGATGGTTGTGGTGTGCGAGGCAATCCTAGCCCTTCTGCAGTATCTGACGCGATTTCTATCTTGCCACTTTTGGTTTCGAATTTTCCGTCATCAAACATAAGAATCGGTTCGTCGCCGATATAAAAATGACCGCGCGATTTTAATTCAGCGAAATCGAAACCGGTATTCATTTCCGTCATCATACGATTAGTGAGTGTCTCGTCGTCCTCGAATAGGGCAGGCTCGATTAAGCCCATCTTTTTTGCTAGTCGGCGGAATATTTCTTGATTAGGTAGACTCTCGCCTACTGGTTCCATGACTTTGGCTTGCGCGCCCATATGTAAATGAAAGTAGCTCCAAGTTATATCGTCGAACTCAAGAAAACTCGCGGCGGGTAAAACTATATCAGCATAGGCAGCCGTATCGGTTGGGAAACAATCGATCACAACTGTAAATAGATCAGTGCGCGCGAACGCTTTGCGCAACGTTCCTTGGTTCGGGGCCGAAGCCAGTGGATTAGTATTCCAAGTAATTAAAGCTTTAAATTCGTCCTGGTTTGCAAGCTTGGTTGCGAGGTCCATATGGCTGATCGTCTTTCCAGGTTGCTTGCGAAGGCCAGTGCCGCCTAGCGCATCCCAGTCGATACCCGCCATTGCAGGTGTGAAGTTCAAATAGCAAAAGCCGGCGCCGGGCTTGCCAATATTTCCGGTCAGACTTGGCAGCAATCCTATTGCACGCATGATGTTGCCGCCATTCGGCTGGCGCTGTAATCCCTGGCCGCACCACAATAGTGAGGGGCCGGCTGCATACATTTCTGCGGCTTTAATGATTGATTCGATAGGAATGCCGGTTTGTGTGTGCGTCCACTGTGGGTCGCAACGGTCGATAGTTTCGACTACCTCATCTGCACCGAATGTGTAGGCATCTATGTAATGCTGATCAAACTTTCCAAGTTTCCGTAGTATATGTAATAGGCCAAATGCAAGTGCGGCATCTGAACCGGGTCTCAATTGTAAATGTAAGTCAGCGTTAGCGGCTGACTCAGAGTATATCGGATCAATTACGAGTATTTTTGCGGGTGAATCTACCAACCAATGCTCATGTGCATGAGGCGCCGAGTGTGCAGGGTTTGCACCCCAAACTAAGATACAGTTGGAATCCTTTGCCGTGCGGGGATCGAACCCCTTTAACGAGTTGCCAAATAGTAGGTTCCATGCAACATGTCCCGCGGCGTTGCAGATACTGTCCGGATCAACTACAGATGCGCCGAGGTGATTGAAAAAGCGATCCGGAAACTTGTAGGCGATGAGCGAGAGCGTGCCAGAGTAGTGTGTGTGCAATATTTTTTCAGCGCCGTCCCGCTGGATGATCCGATTTAGATTAGTCGCGATTTCCTCCAACGCAACATCCCAGGAGATACGTTCATATTTTGCGGCGCCTTTGTTGCCTATTCGTCGCTGCGGATAATTCAATCTCGCAGCCGAATCCTGCCACACACCGTTATATGCGATAGCGCACTTACTACATAAGCGCCCGCGGGTTATGGGATGTTCTGGATCTCCAAGGATCCGGGGCTTAGCGTTATCACGTATTTCGGCTAAAATCCCGCAGCCATCGTAACAGTCCCGGGGACAGTTCGTTCGAATCATCTCTTTCATTTTCGATACTAGTCCTCTCAATTAAAAGGAAGGCTCTAGTCGTAATCGGTTTACCCAACTGAAAGCCTATTGTATCTCTATTTGGTGCGAGAGGCTGTCATTTATGCTACCCAAATATAAACAGGGCGGGGTCATTCGCTATCACTTTTATATAGATCGAGTTGTTCCACGTTATAACGTTTTTTTGTAGGTGGGGAAGCGAGACGGGTTGATTGAACAGTATCAGCTATAGGCGTTTTCCGCTCTTGTTCGAGATCGCGTTTCCAGTTTTCGAATATTTCCCGCTGTCGGAGTATTTCTCGCTCTTTTGCCCTTATAGTGGCTGTCATCACAGAACATTCAGTCTCTGCCGTTGTAACACGCTCTTCAAGCTGGATCATAGTTTGACGCATCCGTTGGATTTCTTTCTCACTTGAAGCAAGAGCATCAATTAGGTATTTCTTTTCTGCACAGGCTTTGGTTACAGCGTGGGTTTCGCTTTTTATAGGGAAACCAGGGGTACCGGGAGTATCACCCCTCCCCAATAAACGCCCGATTAAGCCAGGGGAACCATGTCCAATGTGGTTCCGGATAGCGATTATGCCGTGAGCCTTACCAGTCGACCGCAAGTAGTCACGTGCGCTGATGACGTCCTCTTTGTTAATCGTTGCCTGGCGTCCCATACGGCACCTCCGAAAGCTTAAATTAGGAAATAATATCGTATATCCCTCTATGATCTGAGAATTATTACAACAGAAGCTCTAAGCTAAGGGTTCTCAACGTGTATTGCTATTTCCTTAGTATATAAATCTATAATTAAAGTGATGATACTATCATATACTATTATTTATAAAAAGATATATAATTTTTATAGGAACGTTTTAGGTATAAAGGCTAGGCGATTAGATCCGAAAGATAATCAATTCGATTATATCTTTTCGATTTTATTATTATACGTATAAATAACGTATGAAAATAAATTTCAGAAACCGATCCCACTCGAATATTTGAAACAATTACGCATAATTCCCGGACCAATTACTAATCATATTGGATTGCTGATTTTTGTGACTTTATATATAGGGGGCCGCTAATGAGGGTATTATTCCGTTGAAGATGTCAATGTAATGACATGGGAAAATAACTCTATGCTAGAAAAAAACGTACTTGCGGGAGTCAGAATCCTCGATTTCTCTCGCTATATCGCTGGGCCTTATTGCGCGGCGCTCCTCGGTTACTTAGGGGCCGATATCATCCGGGTTGAGAAGCTCGGAGGGAGTGAGGACCGACCGGTTGTCCCGATTGGTGGTGATGGGGGTGCAGTTTTCGCCCAAAGTGCTGGGAATAAGAAAAGCCTGGCCATGGATCTAGGTCATGCTAGGGCCCCTGAAATTATACGGCGATTGGTGGTGCTCGCGGACGTTGTGATCGTTAATCATCCGCCATCTGGGGTGCGCAAATTAGGGCTTGATTATGATACCTTGAAAGCGATTAAGTCCGACATCATCCTTACCACGCAAACAGCCTACGGACATCAAGGACCTTGGATAGAGCGAGGAGGATTCGATGGAATAGGCCAGGTGATGTCAGGAGCCGTTTATTTTTCTGGTAGTGCAGATAAGCCAGTAAAAACTGCGGCACCGTATGTTGATTTTGGTACTGCATTGTATAGCGCATTCGGAACTTTGGCAGCGTTGTATCAACGCCGCGATACTGGACGAGGGCAACATGTACAGGCTTCGTTACTGGGCACGGCCTTATCGTTCTTCAGCCCAATGCTCATAGAACAAAAGGCGGTAGGTGCGAACCGTCTACCTACTGGTAATCGGTCACAAACTTCGGCCCCATCAGATATTTTTGTTACGTCCGATGGCCATATTTTGCTTCATGTGGTAGGGAACGGCATTTTTAAGCGACTATCGGCGGCTGTTGGTCGGGAGGATTGGATCAATGATCCAAGACTCCAAAGCGATGAAGGGCGGGGTGGAGAACGTGATGAAATATGTAATTATCTCACCCAGTGGTGTTCCAAGCGTGACAGCAACACTGTCCTCGATACAATGGCTGCAGCTGGTGTACCTTGTGGCCCCGTATTAGACCCACAAAGTGCCTTGGAGCATCCACAAGTTGAGGCGATGGAATTTTTCAAGAAAATCTCAATGCCAGGTATCAGCGATGATGTGACGGTTGCGGATTTCCCGGTGTCGATGAGTGGTGCAGATACGGGGCTTCGAACCGGTGCGCCTGGGAAAGGCGAACATGCTGACGCGGTGCTACTAGAGGCAGGTTATTCGGTTGACGAAATTTCAGAGCTACGGCGTGCTGGTGCTATCTAGCCGAACCGCGCCTTTTTTATCGGGGTGCCAGGTTCGATTTATAATTCATTTTAACTAGAGCTGAAAACTACAAATTGTGAGTAAAAAGAGCGAAAAGCTAGATATAGGAATATTGTCTTTCGGGGCGTATGTGCCACGGTTACGCATGTCTCGCGAAGGTATTGCTGATGGTATTGGGTGGGCCATCCCCGGACACAAAGGCCTTGCTAAAGGGGAACGTTCGATGGCCAATTGGGATGAGGACGTCATCACGATGGCATTTGAGGCAGGGCATGACTGTTTACGTGGGGTAACCTCAAATATCAATTCGGTACAACTTGCTTCTACTACGCTACCGTTTCTGGATCGCAGTAACTGCGGGGTCGTTGCGGACGCGCTGCAATGTGGTAAGGATATCAACACACAAGATTTGAGTGGTAGTCGTCGAGCGGCCACGACTGCCTTGAATCGTTTATCTCAGGTTGATTCCTCTAATTCTACAACGCTATTGTTGGCCAGTGAGTGCCGTGACGCACAACCTGGCAGTGCTGCTGAAATGCTATATGGCCATGGTGCCGCTGCAATCTTGGTTGGTCAAGGTGAGCCAATCGCGGTATTCAAGGGTGTTGCGGCGGTTCACTCAGATTTGGTTGATCAATACAGGGGCTCGGATTCCGACTACGATTACACGTTAGAAGACCGTTGGGTGCGGGAAGAGGGTTACCTCAAGCTGATACCCGAGGCGATCGAAAAAGCATTGCTAGATGCCGGAACAAGTATCGGCGAGGTCCATCGTATCGTATTACCCGCGAAAAGCAGCGTTGCGCGAGCGCTTGCTAAGCAACTTGAAATCGACGTTAGCCTTTTTGCCGATCCGTTATCGAATCACTGTGGCGACTGTGGATCTGCGCACCCACTCTTAATGCTGGCTGCGTCGCTTGAAGCTGCCGTGCCTGGGGAGCAAATCTTGGTTCTCGGCTTCGGCCAGGGTGCAGATGCTATAGTCTTGGAAACTACAAGTCAGCTCGCTGAAATACAGAGGACCCGCGGACTATCGCATTCGCTAAAAGCCCGCAGACCAGTCGAGAACTACACCTTTTTTCTTGCCATTCGTGATCAGTTGTCGGTTGATTATGGTAAGAGAGCAGAACGTGATAACCGGACGGCCTTATCAACGCTTTACCGAAAACGAGATGACATAGCTGCGATGATGGGTGGTCGTTGCCAAAATTGTGAAACCTTGCAGTTTCCTCAAACGCTGGTATGTGTTTCATGTGGATCCCTTGACTCACAAGCACCAGAGAGTCTCAGTGGACTAATCGGTACCGTAAAATCCTATACGGAAGATTGGATGGCTTATACTCCTAGCCCGCCTTATATTTATGGCAACGTAGAATTCGGGGACGGCGCTAACGTAATGCTAGAGTTCACTGATTTTGGACCGGGCGAGGTAGAGGTCGGTTCCAAGGTGCGAATGGTATTTCGTGTTAAAGATTTCGATGAGAAAAGGAAATTCCGTAGATACTTCTGGAAACCTGCGCCGGTGCTGGCGATTGGAGACGAATAATGGCGAATGGCATTAGAGACAAAGTTGCGATCATAGGTATGGGCTGCAGTCGCTTCGGTGAACGGTGGGATTGTGGTCCAGAAGAGCTCATGCTCGAATCCTATACCGAAGCATTAGCGGACGCGGGCATCGACCAAAATGATATTGAAATGGCGTGGCTCGGCCTTTTCTATCAAGAACAAAGTGCAGGCAAATCAGCTTTACCGTTGAGCCTCACTCTAAAATTGCCGAATATTCCAGTCACCCGGGTCGAAAATATGTGCGCAACAGGGACTGAAGCGTTGCGTGGTGCCGTGTACGCCGTGGCGGCAGGTGCATGTGATACAGCTATGGCGATCGGGGTAGAGAAATTGAAGGATACGGGTTATCCGGGTTTGCCTGAGCGAAGCAAAGGCACTTTTGATGATCTATGGTTACCAAGTTCAACCGCGCCGGGAAACTTTGCGCAACTCGCGAGTGCTTATGCGGCAAAGCATAAACGACCGATGGAAGATTTGAAAAAGGCGATGGCGCATATATCTGTGAAAAGCCATGCAAACGGTACGCTCAACCCAAAGGCGCACCTGCGAAAGGATATCACGGAAAAACAAGCACTAGACGCTCCGATGATTGCATATCCCTTAGGTTTGTTCGATTGTTGCGGGGTGAGTGATGGTTCAGCTTGCGCGATTGTTACGACCGTAGAGAAAGCTAGGGCGATGGGCGTCAAGGATATGGTGACTGTTAAGGCGATTCAGCTTGCGCCGAGCACTGGTTTTGAGATGTCTAACACGGGCTGGGATGGAAGTTATTTGCATACTACCCGTATCGCGGCTGAGCGTGCCTATGCCGAAGCCGGTATCAATGATCCTCGAAAAGAAGTGGATATGATGGAGGTTCACGACTGCTTTTCGGTCACCGAATTGGTGGTAATGGAAGATCTTGGGATCTCTGAAGAAGGGAAGGCAATCGAAGACGTGCTCGATGGGGTATACGATCGGGGTGGGGAAGTTCCATGCCAGCTTGATGGTGGATTGAAGTGTTTTGGTCATCCGATTGGTGCGAGTGGATTACGCATGGCTTACGAAATGTATCTTCAATTATTGGGTCGGGCGGG
>CAYFFH010000161.1:0-6901 GCA_964342175.1 uncultured Enterobacteriaceae bacterium
TACTCGATGATCCGCTAGATATTGATCTTCTACGAGAAGATATCGAGGTCAATCTTATCGGCCCAGCAGATTTTACTAATCGTCTTCTAAGTCAATTAGATTCGCCGAGCGATATCATCAATATTTCTTCTATGGGCGCCTCTTTGTGCGAACCCATCGAAGACTCGTGGAATGTTCCCGCCTACAAAATATCCAAAGCTGGGCTTAATATGTTCACTAGAACAATGAGCTATCAGCTAAGGGACAAAGGCGTCACTGTGTCATCCCTTGATCCAGGTTGGGTGAGGACAGATATGGGGGGCGAAGATGCTCCCATAAATCCAGAGGAGGTTGCTGAAGAGATATTCGATTTAGCTAGTCGAAAAGTAGAAACAGGTCAGTTTTGGTTGCATGGAAAAAAAAGAAGCTGGTAGATGTAAATGAAACTTCAAGATTACGTAGAGTACGACGGTCTCGGTTTAGCCGCACTAATCCGGACAAGAGAAGTTACATTAAAAGAAGTGGCAGTGGCAGCCTTGGAGGCAATTGATGCTGTTAATCCAACGCTCAATGTCGTGATCGAACGGTATCCTGAGCGGGCGGAAACGCTCGAATCGAGTGACTTAGGGGTCGGTCCCCTAAAAGGGAAGGGGTACCATTTCTTAGGGTAGACGCTACGGAGCCCGGCGTTGCCGTGACGTGAGCAATCGTTACGAGTGCGAATCAGTTTGTTTTTTTAATATGGACAGTCGCGCTTTTCTTTTTATAGTTTGAGCCAGTCGATGAAGAAGATGCCCAGTACCGGGCGTCAAGATCAATATGTGTATAGGTTTATTTGCTTCATTAGTTGTTTTTGAACTGCTCACTGCCGAACATATTTTTATAAGTGTCTTCACTAGGATTGCCGACTTTCAAATCGTTTGACATCACTGCAATTCCACGCTGCACGCCAGGTCTTCGTGAAACTTCTTCGCTCCACCTCAATACGTTTGGGTATTCGTCTATTTCGATTTTGTGCATGGTACGCTGTTTGATCGTAGTCCAGGGAAAGGTCGCAACATCCGCAATGGAGTAATCATCACCAGCAAGATAGGCTGACTCAGCAAGACGTTTATCTAACACACCGTAAATTTGTTTGCTTACATTGTAATAACGTTCTTTTGCCAACGGAATATCCTCCGGGCAATAGCCTTGAAAGTAGCCATTTTGGCCGAACATGGGACCAACGTTGCCCATCTGAAACATCAGCCACTGCATCACATCGTACCGTGTTTTAGAATCCTCTGGACAAAGCTTGCCCGTTTTTTCGGCCAGATAAAGCAGAATGGCACCTGACTCAAAAACGCTATAGGGTTTGCCTCCGGGACCATCAGTATCAACGATGGCGGGGACGCGATTATTAGGGCTTATTTTAATGAATTCTGCATCAAACTGTGCTCCGTTGTGAATGTCGATCGGAAAGATCTTGTAATCAATCTCGACTTCTTCAAGCATGATTGCGGTCTTGTGACCATTGGGCGTGGGCCAGTAATAATGATTAATCATAGGGTCCCATTCCTCTTCTGTAATTCAAGCACTTCCTGAACATTGTTTTGAAGAAACTCGGCCGAGTCATCACCTTCATAATCGACATTGTAATGGTTAGTCACGGATGGGCGCTGAATTGCATCTTTAAACCAGGCTTCAAGATTAGGTCTGTTCTCGAAACAATCGAAATCAGGGTGCAGCGCATCTTTTTCGTCATAGAAATTGACGCGAAAATCAACAAAACTAATGGCGTGCAGCATGGCCGCATGACCGATATCAAAATCATCAAACCCGCGTTTACAAGAGGCCTCCAGTTTGTCGACACCCCTAAAGATTTTTGGCCATATCCATTCGAAATATTCGATACGTCGTTTGTCTTCAGGGTTCCAGCACTCCATCATTAACAGCACGGTTGATTCAAAAATAGTATCGGCAATGGTGAGACGCGTAATAGCATCCCAGCGTAAGGGACCCTTCTCCGGGTACAGTTTCTTTCCGGATTTGCTCATGCTGTCGAGACATTCGACTATTGCCTGACTGGCATAGATCGCCTGTCCATCGTCAAGGACCAGTGTCGGCACCTTATCAAGAGGATTAACTAGTGCGATGGAGTATTTGTCTCCCTGATTCTCACCCTCTCGATTATTGAAGGGATAGGTGGGAACAAAAGTAATGTCATCCCATAGACCAACTTCGTGGATCGAAACCAGCACCTTATGAACAAAAAAATGAAATGGCGAATAAAAAAGTTTCATGCTTGCTTCCTTAAATGTGTTAAGCAATTATATGTGCGGTATTGGTTTTCTGCGCTCGAACTGACCTATCGCTCAGGTATATCGCCCAAAGGTTTTACGGTCAGAAAGGTGCAGTGGAGTCGAGTTCGCTCTAACAATCTAGGCCAATATCTGGGTTACGATTCAGGCCAACGTTGTGGCCATGCGCTGAGTTAAAGGCTTGGGCGTTGTGAATGATCGAAATAAAAGAAATAGATTAAAGTGGCGAACAAAATCTGTCGGATATTATTTCCATCAATCCCTTGCTTGTCGTGGTTATCATTTATTCGCGGATAGTACGAGAAAACTATTTTGAATCCTGTTCCACCAGGCTCATGGCTTCGGCATAGGAAGATTCGTGCTTATCTTCGGGTCTACCTTCCAGACCTTCAATTTCTGAGTACACAATGCGAGTAATTTCGCCAAGCATTTCTTGGCGGCGGTCTGCACGTTGCTGCATGACTTCCGCATTCGGTTCGAACGATTCTATGTCAGTTGCGTTGAACAGCCCGCGTTCTGCGGCAATGTGTTCAATGGTATCCATGCGGTCTCGCATGACCGAGACTTCGCCTGCTAGCCCCATCAGCATGGCGAGTAGCTTGTCGACATCTGGATCATCGAAAAAGAATGGGCGTTCGCCTTTTGCCTTACGCGGTAAAGATGGATTATCTGACAATGTGGGTCTCTTTGATTATTTGACTAACTATTGAGTCATTTATTAGGCTTTTCGCTTCGATTGTGCAATCGCTTATTTTTCTGCGCCATATAGAAACCAAAAGCCACCACCGCCAAAATCTCCGCCTTGAAATTTATTCGAGCGTTTTGCCTTTGCAACCTGAAACGCGCTAGACGCCATTTCTTCAAACTCTTTTTCAGGATCGAAACCCGAATCTGCGGCGAGCTTTTTGAGATCTAGCTCGTGCGAACGACGCCAGAAAGGTTCGTTGTTGTTGATTGTATCCCAGTCGAGCATAAACGCATCAAAGGCATCCATCCCAGCGTAAGGTGGAGTCTCTGCGTGGACCATGATGCCACCTGGTTTGAGTAGCCGATGGCATTCGGCGATAATATTTTTAATGGCTTTTTGCGAGGTCTCGTGTAGTAGGATGTGCGAGACAATTAGATCAAACGAATTGTCTTCGAAGTTCGTGCCTTCTGCATTCTGCTGTGAGTAGTGAATTGTTTTGCCCATCGATTCAGCGCGCGCATGCGCGTAGCGTACCATTGGACTTGCAACATCAATGGCCTGCATTTCTGCTTGTGGCCACCGTTCTGTATATGGCACGGTGCTGTGGCCGACAGCACAACCCATATCTAAAATTTTCGCTGGCTCAAAGCCTGGTCGTTTTTCTTCCAACCACTCGATAATACTGCGGCCAATGTCCGAGTTATCAGGACCCATCTGACCCATTGCATAAATAAATACGGCACGATCATAAACGGCGCCCGGCGCAACATCGTCGCTCATAACCTCGGTGTGATATCCGCCTGGTTGGCAATGGATATCTACTGCCGTAAGGTAACGCGGAAAATCGAGAGTTGGATCCAGTGTTAATGAACCTTTTGCGCTAGTATTCTTTTTGCTGCATTCAATCAGGCCATCGAGATCTCGCTCAACAGGCTTTTGTGCAGCCGACCACATAATTTCTTGGCTGGTGCGCAGCAATGAGCTCCACATTTGATAATGTGGGTCTTTGGTCATGAACGGTTCGACATCGGTGCGTAAAACCGGGGCTTTGCCGGTTGTCTTAGTAATCTCGGGTTGTACCCGCTTGTCGTACGCTACGCGAACACCTGGGTGGATTTTGGCGACGATGTGTTCTTTGAACGAGCGAGCGAACTGTTGGCGTGCTAATTCGTCATGTGTTGGTTCGGGCAACATGCCATGTGCGCCCTGCTCTAGTCCGGTCATGTCCATCGTCTCTCTCCAAGATTTAAGCTCCCAGGATATGGGCTGGGATTTGATTTCGATAGTAGGCTAATTACATGCTCATTATTCGCCACTGGATTCCAGGTTTCAAGGACACTGTTAGGCTAACCCTGGTAATATTCGTGCATCTCGCGTGAAGATAAATATAGGAGTTGCTGGATGAACTCGTCTTCGATCAACAATGGGACCGAAAATGTGATTAAAAAAGGCTATGTGGATTGTGGTGCCGGGCAAATTCACTATCGTTTTAAAACGGGCGAGGAGAACAAAACGCCTATTGTGTGGTTACATCAAACAGCAAGTTCCTCTGCCATGTACGAAAGGGTGTTTTCCCGTCTTACAGGGTTAGGCGCCATGTATGCGCTGGATACGCCGGGATTTGGCGGGAGTTTTGACCCCGACGATACGCCGATTATGCGGCAATATGCCGAATGGCTTGTTCAAGCCTGCGATAATCTCGGCATCGGAGAATTCCACGGTTTTGGGCACCATACGGGTGGTTGCTTGCTGGCCGAAATGGCAGTGGCGCACCCCGAGCGGGTAAAGAGCGCCATGATGATAGGCCCTTTGCCTCTAACTAAGGAGGAACGCGAGGGCTGGCGCGGGCATTTTCCAACGCCGCTGTCGCCTAATAAGGACGGCACCTACCTCAAGCAGACTTGGGATTCCTTAGTCGAGGGTGCCGATCACGATATTGAATTGCATCACCGTGAAGTGTTGGACACGCTACGGGCCTACATGGGAAGGTATAACACTTATAACGCCGTGTGGGATCAGGACTTTGTGGCGCTATATGAAAAGATCACATGTCCGATACTAATCATGTGCGCCAAAGACGACGTCTTGTGGCCGTTCTTTGAGCGTGCGCAAACAATGCGGCCAGATGCTGTTGCGGCGATAATAAAGGGTGCGAACTTTGAGCCGGATTTAGATCCTGACGGGGTCAGTGAGAATGTCAGGAAGTTCTTGGCGAGCATCGCCTAAGATCTTTCTAGGCTTGCACCGAACTTAGGAATGTCACCTAATGTAATTTAGCGCGCAATCTAAATTTCACTAACGTATAGCATTATTCTGAGGCTGAAGATGGATGACAAAGTAAAAGATACCGAGGCAAAGCGTTATCGCTGGTTAGAACGCTGTCCCGAAATGGGCACTGAGCGAGTTCCTGTTGCTCGTGTCACTGATCCTCATTATTACGAACAAGAACGAGAGAAAATCTTCAAGCGCGCCTGGTTGCATGTGGGTAGAGTTAACGATATTCCAAATAAAGGTGACTGGTTTGTTCGAGATATTGTCGTTGCGGGTACTTCTCTCATTATTTTGCGCGGGAAAGATGATGTGATACGTGCCTTTCATAATATCTGCCGCCATCGAGGAAGCAAACTCGCGCTGGAAGATAAAGGTAATTGTTCAGGAATGCTGAGTTGCCACTTTCATGGATGGACATACAACACTAAAGGAAAATTATCTTATGTCCCGCAAGAAGAAAATTACTACGAGCCGCTACGTGGTAAGCAAAACCTACTGCCAGTAGCCTGTGACACTTGGGAAGGCTTTATTTTTATAAACCTTGATCCTGATCCAAATGAAACTTTACTTGAATTTTTAGGACCGGCCGCAGATAGATTCGAAGGTTATCCCTTTGACACCAATCCTACCGAGCTAATTTATCGCGGTGATATCAAAGCTAACTGGAAGTTGGTGATGGACGCGCAAGCCGAAGCGATTCATGCCGCGTTTTTGCATGTGAATCCATGGCCTGGTCTATTTTCTGGCGGGGATTTCCCGTTCGCGAATTATTTAGATATTAGTTTTCATGGCAAGCATAGTAGCTACTCTCTGGCTGGAGGCACCGAGTACGTGCCGACGGAAGTTGAGGCTTTGGCATTATCAATGGGACCATCTGTCTCTTCATCAGGCGATGATGCTAATCAAACTTGTAAAAAACTTAATCCAAGCAATGATCCTAATTGGATATTTGATTGTTTAGTCTTGTATCCAAATTTTTTAATTTACTGTTTTGGGGGGGTCTATCACACTCATCAATTCTGGCCGCTTGATCGTAGAACAACCACCTGGGATTTGCGTATGCATTTACCAGAGGCGAAAAAAGCATCGGAGCTATTCTCGCAAGAATTCGCGAAGATATTTCTACGCGATCCTTTTCTGGAAGATGGTGTTATAAACGAAGAAATGCAAAAAGCGATGGAATCTGGCGCCATGTCACATATCAATATGCAAGATGATGAGGCCTTAGTACGACATTGCTATTGGGTCATTCATAATGCTGTCACGGCCGAAGATTAATGATGAACATATTACCCAAACAATTTGTCGAACTCGAACAATTAAGCGACTGGGCTGGCGCTAGTGAAAAGGAAAGAGTAGAACGTCGTCGTGCTTCCAGTCCTGAAGAATTAAGGTTATTTTATGACGTCATGAAACCACATCTAGGAGCTGTTCTTAAATACCTTGATGGCTTCCCATTGGATGGCATGGCAGCTACTGAGGAAAAATTACTTCATTTAACGCTAATGATGGTGGAAGTCGCTTTCGCCGTGGAAAAGTATGACGCCGTCGGGGTTGTGCCACGTGCAATCGCGCCGCAACAATTTAAACCTATTCTCGCTGAGTGACGCGACTCTCACGTCTGCCGTTTATTACGCTTCACTGCACTACATGTGCACTACCA
>CAYFFH010000162.1:0-6889 GCA_964342175.1 uncultured Enterobacteriaceae bacterium
CTTTAAAATTTCGGAAGGAGTCAACAGTACGATGCTTAGGAGATTCCCGCCTCGGCACAACAGTCGAGTAATTAACGGTGAATTGAATGACAAAGTCAACGGTGAAAAAGCGCAGATAGGATGCTCTGATTCGGGATAAATCCCAGTTGTGTTTAAAATAATTAAAAGGAATAGTGTTCTTTTGTAAAGTATTTATGTGTTTCTCTACGTGTTTGAAACGATTAATATCGACTGAAGAGAATTGTGTTGTTGCGGATTTAGGGAGTGTCCAAAAAAGGACAAGATAAAAACGACGTCCTATAAATTTGAAACCCGTATTGTCAAATAACCAATGAGGGAAAGCATTATGACTATTACTAGGCATCACATCGGATCACGAATGAGTCAAATTGTTATTCACGGCGATACGATATATCTGGCGGGACAGGTCGCGAATGACGTCACCGCAGACATTACCGGCCAGAGTCAACAAGTGCTGGACAAGATTGACACTTTGCTTGGTGAAGTCGGTTCAGATAAATCGAAGATTCTTACTGCCCAGATTTGGCTTCCAAATATCGGCGATTTTTCTAAGATGAACGAGGTATGGGATGCATGGGTGTTGGAAGGCCATACCCCGGCTCGGGCCTGCATCGAGGCGCGCCTTGCGACCCCGAGTTATTTGGTTGAGATTGGTGTGATCGCGGCGCTATGAATATGAGACGGTGGCTGCGCACTCAATTTAACTTTATGCTTCGTTTTATCTTGTAAATTAGGAATGCGCTGGCCCCATGAGTAAAGTAGTCCAATATCTCAACCCGGAAGGTGCGTGTCCAGCACAAGGCCTCTATTCGCATGTTGGTGCATTCACAGGCGGACCCTTGATGTTTGTTGCCGGACAGCTTGCGGTTGCGATAGATGGAAGCGTTGTTGGCCATAACGATTTTTCTGCACAGTTTAAACAAGTCTTCGATAACCTCGGCGCGGTCCTGCATGGTGTTAGTGCAAATTGGAATGATGTGATTAAATTCACCACCTATCTAGTGCACTCGCAGGACCTCGACGCATTCATGGATCTGCGAGCAGAATTGTTTCCGAAGATTTTTCAAACAGAATTATTTCCGCCAAATACTCTCTTGATGGTCGATCGGTTGGTGAAAGAGGAGTTTCTGATTGAGGTGGAAGCTGTTGTTGCTGGGGGACTGTGATGGCGTCTATCGAGATTTAATTCAGCACGGCGGATAGCGGTGCGGTGATAGTTGAGTTTGCAACGACTATGGTTGTCGTCAAACCTAATGGCCTACTGATGGTGTCATAATTAACGATCTGCTTGTGAGCGAACGAGCGAAACGACTGGAGTGGTACATGGATAGCGATTCTAATCAGCGACGCGATCGAAATCTTCGGCATACCTATCCGAATCTTTCATCTCGTTCATCGCAGCTTTACTTACGTGGGCGGCGATCGATTCCAGATGGCGCATCTCGAAGTCTGGCACTTATCAGGCCTTACCCAATTTATGTCAAATCCGGAAAAGGTGCTTGGGTTACTGACGTCGATGGACACCAATATTTAGACGCGAATAATAATTTCACGTCGATTATTCTCGGGCATGCAGATCCGATCGTGAATGAGGCCGTCACGGAGAGATTGACCTCTGGGACCGCTTTCGCGATGGGTACGGAAGCCGAGATTGAGCTCGCCGAGTTATTAGTTGAGCGCATACCGTCAATTGAACGCATTCGTTTCTGCAACTCTGGAACCGAAGCCGTCATGGGCGCGATAAAAGCAGCCAGAGCTTTTACCCGACGCCCGTTGATTGCCAAAATCGAGGGTGCGTATCATGGCACGTACGACCACGCTGAGACCTCACTAGGTTCGGGTCCAGGTACGTGGGGAGACCCACAATCGCCTGACTCCGTGCCGTATTCTGTCGGAACTCCGAGTTCGGTTACCCAAGAAGTCACGATTTTGCCTT
Organism: uncultured Enterobacteriaceae bacterium; assembly: GCA_964342175.1. Lineage (GTDB taxonomy): Bacteria > Pseudomonadota > Gammaproteobacteria > UBA11873. The sequence continues at coordinate 1,958 of CAYFFH010000162.1, forward strand.
TCAATAACTCGAGTGCTTGTCGTGCAATTTTGGAACGGTGTGGTAGCCGATTAGCAGCCTTGCTAATCGACACATTACCCAGTCGGGCTGGCCTCCCTGACGTAGATGGAGAGTTTCTGCACACGGTGTTTTCTATTGCTCGCGATCTAGGAGCCTTGGTGATAATGGATGAAGTCATAAGCCTGCGGCTTGGTCTCGGCGGTAATCAGGCTAGGATGGGGCTAAAACCGGATTTAACAACACTTGGGAAGATTATTGGCGGAGGCTTTCCGGTCGGCGCTACAGGCGGACGAGCTGATATCATGGACGTATTCTCGTCAGCGGTGGGCAACCGCGCAGCGGTGCCGACCGCCGGGACATTTTCTGCAAATCCCGTTACGATGGTAGCAGGGCACGCATGTATGCGTCAGCTAGATGAAACGTCATTTTCTCGCCTCGAGCAGATCGGTAATGCTATTCGAGATGGGTGTCGCGACGTTTTCGAGGCAGGTAATCTTGATTGGCAGATCACTGGAGAAGGCTCACTTTTCCGGGTGCACCCACATCGTCGTGAGATTCGGTCGTACCGTGAAGCCCGCTTAAATGAAGGAGAAATTGCTACGATGGACTGGTTGCAGAAGCGATTGTTAGAACGAGGGGTATATTTCCCCGGTTATGGATTAGGTTGTTTCAACCTAGCGACTACTGATAGTGACGTTGCATTCTTTATCGAATCGATGGCAGGGGCATTGGAAGGGTTCCCACCCGAGAAGGATCCCGCAAAGTGATTACAAAATTTTCTTCGCTTTTTGCAGGGCATATCGATCTCGGCGAAATGGGTGAAAATACGATGCCAGTCGACGAGCGCGTGTATTCGAATGAGGAACTAGCCAGCGTGTTCGCGAAATCTGAAGGCATCGCGCGCTGTATGGATAAGCTTGGATACCATACGCTATGGTTTGCGGAACATCATTTCCAAAGAGAAGGATATGAATGTATTCCTAATATCTTGATGCTTGCGGTTCACCTTGCCCACCTGACCGAAAATCTTCGTTTTGGCTGCGGCTTTAATGTATCACCCATGTGGCACCCGCTGAGGCTTGCTGAAGATTTCGCGATGGCTGATATTCTAAGTAAAGGTCGAGTCACGTTCGGGGCCGGTCGTGGATACCACACTCGCGAGGTCGAAACATTTGGGGCGCCGTTGTTGGATCAGAATGCGAATCGGGAACTTTTTGAGGAGCAGGTCGATATTATTTTGAAGGCATTTGAACAGGATTCATTCTCCCATCAAGGTAAGCACTACACGCTACCGCCCGACGTGCCCTATCGGGGTTACCAACTGGAAGATTTGACTTTGGTCCCGCGGCCATTTACCACCCCTGTTGAATGTTGGCAGCCGATTGTAAGTTCGGCACCACGCGGACTCGATTTTATGGTTAAGCACGGAATGAAGGGGATTATTGGCGGCGGAGCCGCGTTGATGACAGAGGGTCCAGTCCAGGCGTTTCAGGACGCGCATGCTCGGGCTGGAATAGAACTAACACTAGGTGAAAACCTGTGTCTCGGTATTTCCTTTCATCTGGCAGCAACTAAGGAGAAGGCGATCGCTGAAGCGAGGCCGTTCTACGAAGAGCATGTCAAATTGTTTGGGCCGCTAGGCTTTCTTGGAAACTTGTCTGACAAACAACAGTTTGCGCTCAAACACCGAGGCGGGGTTACGAAGGCGGGTATGCCGACTTTAGAGGATTTATGTGAGTCCGGGGCATGGTATTGCGGTCCGCCAGAGGGCATGGTGGAAAGCCTACAAGGGGTTAGCCAGCGTTATCCTGGTCTCGATTTCATTTCCGCACAATCCGCTATAGGAACTCCGGAGACGGTCATTGTAGAGCAGCTTGAGTGGCTCGCGTCGGAGGTGATGCCTGCATTTCGGTAATTGTTGCAACCGATGCTTTGTTAGGTCTGCAAGTTCTCCCGGAAAGTAGTGTGCTCGTAGTCATTTCTAAAGATCTTGCGAGCTTGTAGTTCGGGAACTACGTTTTCGACAAAATCGACGTAGCCACCTGGACTCAGTGAAGGGCACAACATAAAACCATCGCAACACCCACTTTCGTATAGGTCTTGCATGTGTTCGGCAACCATATCGGCGGTGCCGACTAATTGTGGTGTCATTTGATTACGCGCCCATGCTTTACCGGCGCCACGCAAGGTAAGGTTCCCGACCTTGCTCCCTTGTCGAATTGAGTCGACAATGCCTTGATAGGGAGCCCCCTCCATCTCGAGGTCAGCTATGGGTGTGTCGAGTGGGAGTGCGGAGAGGTCGAGACCTACGACATTTGATAATTCCGCAAGCCCTAAAGTTGGGCTCGCAAACGAATTTATTTCCTCAGCCCTTTCCTTCGCGATTGCTGAAGTATCTCCTATAACAACATCCACAGCGGGTAAGATGGCGCATTCTTCGGGTCGCCGACCATTGTCGATAACCTGGCGTTTAATGTCGGCATAGAAGGTTTGCATGTCAGACTTCTTATTTTGCAAGGTGAAGATTGCCTCGGCCCAACGACCGGCAAAAGCGCGCCCCCGAGTCGATGAGCCTGCCTGCAGCATAACTGGTCTGGTCTGTGGTGAGCGTGGTGTTGTGAGTGGACCCCGAGTGCTGAGCCAGCGGCCTTGGTAGTTTGCGTAATGCACCTTGCTGCCGTCAACGTAAACATTATTTTCCCGATCACCGATGACAGCGTCTTTATCCCAGGTTTCCCATAACCTGTCACAGGCCTCTAGAACTTCATCCGCATAGTCGTACCGAGCATCCTTATCCATTAACTTCTCGAGACCATAATTTTGTGCTTCGGCAGTCATCGCGGATGTCACTATATTCCAGCCGGCTCGGCCCTGACTGATATGATCAAGTGTGGCAAAAGCCCGGGCAATATGGAACGGCGGATACATTGAGGTCGACATGCTGGCGGCGAGCCCAATTCGGGAGGTCACTCTTGCCATCGCTGAAAGTAGCTGCATCGGCTCGAGCAAGCACATTTGTCCGGCTTCCCGGAGATTCGTCTGATATCCCCCACCGTAGGAGTCAAAGATAGTGAGGAAGTCGACGAAAAACACGCCGTCAAACTTTCCTGCTTCGAGTATTTGGGCGATCTTCTCATAGCGTGCCGGATCCAATGCAGAGAGCCCATCACTCTCTGGATGGCGCCAGCCACCATAAAGGTGCCAAGTTGGACTCGCCATTAGGTAACCAAACAAGTGCATCTGAGCCATGTTGTTCCCCGAGCGATGGTGACAGTGGATATCCGGTTAATTAAGGTTGCGTTGGGTGAGCGTAACAAAAACAACGTGCGATATGTACAGATTAACTCTGGAAATTGTTCATAGGGTAGAGTTTTTTAGTGTTATGGGTATGTATCAAAAATTTTTAAAAATGCCCAGTGCCGTATAGTTGCCTAATTACGCCGGTTCAATAGTCGTATTCAGGAGGTATGGATTATGGAGATTGGTGTCCTCATGTTTCCCACGGACAAGGCAATTCAACCCGTGGAATTGGCCCAAGCCTGTGAAGAAAGGGGTTTTGAATCTTTATGGTTTCCGGAGCATAGTCATATTCCGACTAGCCGCGAAACTCCATGGAATGCAAACCCGAAACTCGGGCCGCTGCCTGAAGAATACTGGCGAGCGCACGATCAGTTCGTCGCGTTAACGGCGGCGGCGGTGGCGACCAAGGTAATAAAAATCGGCACTGGCATCACGCTCGTCGCGCAACGAGACCCGATCTGGCTCGCGAAGCAAGTTGCGAGCCTAGACGTGATATCACGAGGGCGATTGGAATTTGGCATTGGTTATGGTTGGTGTAAGGAAGAGATGCGTAATCACGGACTTGATTATTATCAGCGTCGTCGCATTTTGCGTGAAAATATTTTATTGATGAAGGAACTTTGGACTCAAAATGAGGTTAGTTACACTGGAGGCCATATAAATTTTGAAGAAAGCTGGGCTTGGCCTAAACCAATCCGGAAACCTCACCCGCCTATCGTGCTTGGCGGCGCTGCTGGGCCGAAAACCGCGGCGAATATAGCAGAGTTCTGTGATGGCTGGATGCCTCTTGGAGAGCTTTATGACTTTGAGCGCGGCATGAGCCAAATAAACGAGGCTTGCAAGGCGGTTGGGAGGGACTCTGCGAATCTTGTTGTTAGTATGTTTTTAGCAGAACCTACTATGGAGAAAGTCGAAGCATTGCCTGCGATGGGTTGTTCTCGGGCGATTTTTTATCTGCCGGCAAAGTCTCCAGATGTAGTTCTTCCGATCCTAGATAAATATACTGAAATGATGTGATCGACGATGTTATTAGACCTAGGCTAAAACGGGTCCGACCAGTATAGTTCGAGCTCTGAAGAGTGATGCCTGCTCTAGAGGAGATTTACAGAATACCGTGTCAATTTATAAGGAGTTTATAAGTGTTTAAGGCTTTGTTACCTGCAGTTCTTACCTTCTTGATGTTGGGAGCTACGTGTCAAGTGTTCGCGGCTAACGTGAATTTCTCCGAGGTGAAAGTATGGTTGGATGAGTACGCGCAGGCGCCTAGCGATGGCCTTGCACCAGGAAATTATGGCCAGGATCGACTGCAGGATATGAGGGCATACCTCGCCCCTGGTTTTATTGAAAGGTTTGATTTCCCAGAACTCGATATTGAGATAGAAGAGACTCGTAGTCATGCGCCACACCGATCGTTCCAGGAGGCAACTGCTCTATACGCCGATCAAGCCACTATCAGCGACAAGGGTCAGATAGAAGGCTATACCGCAGGCCAACCATTTACGAGGCAAGCGATCGACGCGGCCTCAAGTGATGTAGCGGGGCTTATGGTTGCCTGGAACAGGATTTACCGGTGGCAGTATCACGGTTATAGAACTCCAGAGACAACAATGGCCAACATAGAAACCGTTCCAG
>CAYFFH010000163.1:0-6878 GCA_964342175.1 uncultured Enterobacteriaceae bacterium
TTGCGCTACTAGGGGCCTGGTTGGGGTGGGAAATTCTACCGATCGTGATTGTTCTCTCTTCGATAGTCGGCGCTGGTATCGGTATTGGCTTAATCCTGTTTTTTTCACACGACAAGTCGAAACCAATCCCGTTTGGCCCTTACCTAGCTGTTGCAGGATGGATTGCGCTCCTGTGGGGTGACGAAATAACAGCACAGTATCTTTACAGCGTAGGTCAACTGTGAGTCCCGCACTCATCGTCGGTTTAACTGGAGGGATAGGTTCAGGAAAATCTGCAGTCTGCCACGAGTTTGAACAGCTCTCCGTTCCAATTGTCGACGCTGACGTTGCGGCCCGAGAAGTTGTTGCGTCTGGCTCTGTCGGGTTCACTGCCGTGGTGCAAGCTTTCGGTGAAGAGATTCTGAGTTCAGGCGCTATCGACAGAAGGAAGCTGCGGCAGGTAATTTTTGCTGATGAAACCAAACGGGCCACCTTAGAGGGTATTCTACATCCCCGGATACGCGAGAATATAGACAATGAGCTTGCAAAGTTGGACTCACCATATTGTATTCTGTGCGTACCGCTGTTGGTTGAGAAGGCCGGTTATCAAAATGTGGACCGAATCCTAATAGTTGACTGCCCTACAGAGGTTCAAATACGTCGCGTTATGGAACGCGACGATTTGACACGAGCACAGGTCGAAGCAATCATGCGGACTCAGGCGACCCGTGACGAACGATTACGTGTTTCGGATGAAGTGATAGAGAATAGCGGAGAATTTGAAGATTTAGAAATACAGGTTCAAATCCTTCATGCAAAATATATGGCCATTGCAGAGCTAACCCGTCGAGAGCAACAATAAAATGAAAAGCACCGAGTTCGGGAGGCAAAGCACTTTATTTCCGGAAGTCGGAACCTTCACGGAGTATGAGCAACCACTTAACGAGCGAGTGCGAAACTGTCTCCGCCTAGAACATTTGTTCGCCACCATTCAAGATGGTTGCGAAGGAGGATCGCAGTGGAGTGCGCGCGCCGCAATCGTAGGAATGCTAGAAGCCAGCGATATGCTCGCCAGAACTGATATAAAAGGCGATTTAATCAAGGAGCTCGATCGGCATTCGTCTAAAATATCGAGATTCAATGACAATCCGAAAGTTGACCAAGATGCCCTTGGGAACGTCCTCGCCACCGTTCAAGCACTCTTAATAAAATTAAAATCGAGCGATTGTCATCCAGGCGAAATAATACGGACTGACGAATTAATCAATCAGGTAAGGCAACGGATTTCAATACCCGGGGGAAGTTGTAATTTTGACCTACCTGCGTTCCATCATTGGTTATCGAAGTCTCCAGATTTGCGTGCCGATCAATTCCAACATTGGATCGCAGACCTTTTGGTCATAGAGCAAGCCGTCGCTTTGGTTTTACAAATGTTGCGTCAAAGCGCAGTTCCGCGTTGCATCCCCGTCGAAAATGGATTTTTCCAACAGCAACTAGACCCTGGAATACGATACCAGCTAATCCGCGTCTCTATAGCTGACAACCTCGGCGTTTTCCCGGAAATCAGTGGGGGCAAACATCGATTCGTTATACGCTTCCTTCGACAACCACATACTGTTGGACGGCCAACGCCGGCACACGAATCATTATCTTTCGATTTGCAGTGTTGCGGAATCTAAGAGTTACCGTCTACAACCTCGATCTCCGAAACGGCCTTTACCAACGTATCCATCACGGTTACAGAATCAGCGGTCCAGACATCGAAAGGCAGCACAGCTCCTTGGCACCCCGACACTATTGCGCTAGCGACATCTTGTGGTTCCAAAAATGGACCGAACGCAAACGCTGGGGTAGCAGTATTTTTCACGAGGTCTTGAATTTCGCTCCAACCAATTGCGTCATTTACGGTTTCGACCTCGACAGAGCGTAACGGTCCGATCAAAAGCAACTCGGCACCCGCCTGCTCAGCCCGTCCCAATTCAGTATAAGTGCTACAGGAAAACCCAATCAAAGTGTCGCAGTCAATTTTCCCCCGCACACTGTCAAACAGCTTTGCATTATCAGCATTGGTCCTCCTGGTAGCCTGTTTTATCGAAAACTCAAAAATAAGTTTTGCACCGTATCGATCTATGAGATGGCCGATTTCGGTCAACGCACGTTCGTTATAACCTCTTATAACCACTTGACTGTTTAGGAGTACACAACAAGTACCAGCGTCGATCCATTTTTCGAGCGAGCCTATATATTGCCCCAGAGAAACGTTCACATCCGCGATAGCACATGCGAATCGCGGAAGACCTAAAGCAGTTAGAACAGTTCTATTGGCCGCAGGAAAAACATAGTGGTCGAGTTCTGACGAGTTAACCCACGCGATTTTCTGCCCCTCACACCCCCGAGCCGATCCACGCCACTTAGATACTTCCCATACATCAAAATCTATAGTTTTAGTTGGGTAGCGATGGACAAATCGCAAAAGCGGTAAGGCAGAGATGACGTCGATACCTAACTCTTCGTTAACTTCGCGGCGCAGTGCTCTAAATCGACTCTCGCCATTTTTGCGTTTGCCGCCGGGGAGCTCCCAAAGATTCCCTTGATCAAGATGAGCTGGCCGCAAGCAAATGAGAATTTTACCTTCACCACTGCGAATTACACCAGCAACAATCTCTATAGAATTTCGCTGCACCAATTTGAGACCCTAGCTCTGGGCATTTAGCTACGTGCGATATTCCGCATTGATGCGGACATAATCATACGATAAATCGCACGTCCAAAGGCGCGCCTTGGCTTCACCTCGATCAAGAGATATACGTACCACTATCTCTTCCTGTTCCATAATCGCGGCAGCCTGCGACTCTTCATAGGTTTCCACCGGCTCTCCATTTTTTACAATTTGGTAGTCATTTAGCCAAAACGAAACTTTATGTATGTTCATTGTCGCAACGGGAGCCCTTCCAATCGCCGCTAGTATTCTGCCCCAGTTGGGATCACTCGCAAATAGCGCGGTCTTCACTAAGGGAGATTGAGCAACGGTAGTCGCAATCGCTAGGCTATCCTCCTCGCTCTTACTTTCGACAATGATTTCAACAAATTTTGTCGCACCTTCGCCATCTTTAACAATCGATTTCGCTAGTGATTCAAATACTTTACTAATACCCTCGACAACAGTCGACCAGTGCGGATGTGAGGGTGTGAGCTGCGATTTGCTTTTTGCTTTCCCGGTTGCCGTTAGTACGCATGCATCGTTGGTCGAAGTATCACCATCAACTGAAATACGGTTGAATGATCGATTCACGCACTCTGACAAAATTAATTGCACGTGTTTTTGATGGATATTCGCGTCGGTTGCTATGAATGCAAGCATAGTCGCCATGTTTGGATGAATCATGCCTGATCCCTTGGCGATTCCAGAGACACGATAACTCTCATCTCCGACCTTAATCTCAAGCGAAAAATATTTGGCAACTAGATCTGTCGTCATAATTGCCTGCGCCGCACCCTCCCATCTGTCAGCGGCTAAAGATTGGATAAGTTCCGGGAACACAGCGATGATCTTTTTGTAATTCAAACGTTCGCCAATGACCCCCGTCGAAAACGGCATAATTTCACCTGATGAACAACCTTGGATATCAGCGAGTCCATGAATCACTTTCTGAGCATGTGCGATGCCTTGCCTACCCGTACCGGCATTCGCATTTCCAGAGTTAAAGACTAAAAATTTCGGCTGTTTGGATGCGATATTCTCCCGCGCAACAATAACGGGAGCAGCACAAAACTTGTTCTGAGTGAAGACAGCGGCAGTCTGCGCGCCCGGAACGAGCTCTACAAGCACCACATCGTCTCTTAACCGGCCCCGAATGCCGGCGTTCGCGGCGGCCAGACGAACTCCTTCTATCTTTACCGGCTCACTGCATTCGATGAATTCGAATTTCACAATGAGTTATCCTGCTTTAGCCACTCTTTCCGTGACACTGCTTATATTTCTTGCCGGACCCGCAAGGACAAGGATCGTTTCGACCAACTTTCTTTTCTCGCCTGACAAAAGGTGCATTCTGAGGTGCCGTATTCGGTTCGTCGGTAGCCAGTGGATTTTCAGCGGTCTGATGATGGTACTGCATGGTCTCTGGATTCGGACGTCGTTGATCTTCAACTATATCGACATCATCGCGGGCCTTAATGTCAATTTTAGATAATGCCCCAATTAATTCGCCCATAATCTGTTGGAGCATCCGACCAAACATTTCAAAAGCCTCGCGTTTGTACTCCTGTTTTGGATTCTTCTGGGCAAATCCTCGCAGGTGAATTCCTTGTCGCAGATAGTCCATCGATGCTAAATGTTCTTTCCAATGAGAATCTAATATTTGCAACATGATTGCTTTCTCAAATTGACGCAGTACTTCTGCGCCGACCAAATCCTCTTTCTTCTGGTAGGCCTCCTCAAGTGCGTTTAAAATACGTGCACGCAGGCCCTCTTCGTCTAAATTTTCGTCACTTTCTAGCCAAGATGAAACGTCGAAAGTCTGACCGTATTCTTGCTTTAGAGCCGACGTAAGCCCGTCAACATCCCATTTCTCATCAAAACTCTGTGGAGGAATGAATGTATCGATGAATTCATTGACCACATCATGGCGAATACCTTTGATGTTATCTGCAACATCATCCGCTTCCATCAATTCGCGTCGCTGCTCATACACATGCTTGCGTTGATCGTTTGCAACGTCGTCAAATTCCAACAATTGTTTGCGGATATCAAAATTCCGACCTTCGACTTTTCGCTGCGCGTTCTCGATCGCTTTTGACACCCATGGATGTTCGATCGCTTCACCTTCTTCCATACCCAACTTCTGCATCAAAGTCGCTACTCGCTCGGAGGCGAAAATTCGCATGAGATTGTCTTCAAGCGACAGATAAAACCGACTCGAACCAGCATCTCCTTGTCGACCCGCCCGTCCGCGTAGCTGATTATCGATACGCCTAGACTCATGCCTTTCGGTGCCGATGATATGCAGCCCGCCAGACGCTACCACTGCATCATGTCGGATTTGCCAATCTTCTTTAATACCGGAGATTTTCTCTAGGTCAGTATCCTTAATCGCCAATAGCTCTGCTTCCAGGCTACCCCCGAGCACAATATCTGTACCTCGTCCCGCCATGTTAGTCGCAACCGTCACTGTTCCCGGGCGTCCAGCTTGCGCAATAATTTGTGCCTCACCTTCATGGAATTTGGCATTCAAGACTTGATGCTCTATTTTTTCTTTATTTAACGAGTTCGATAAGTATTCTGAACTCTCTATCGATGCTGTTCCGACCAACACTGGCCTACCTGAATCGATGCACTCGCGAATTTCTTCGTTAATTGCATCGTATTTCTCTTTAGCTGTCAGAAATATCACATCACCAAGGTCTTCGCGCACCATCTCCATATGAGTTGGGACAACTACAACTTCGAGGCCATAAATTTGCTGAAACTCATAGGCCTCCGTGTCTGCAGTACCCGTCATGCCCGATAGTTTCTCGTATAAACGAAAATAGTTCTGATAAGTTATCGATGCTAGAGTTTGAGTTTCTTGTTGTATCGAAACCATCTCTTTCGCCTCAACTGCCTGATGTAAACCTTCCGACCAGCGCCGTCCAGGCATTGTCCTACCAGTAAACTCATCCACGATAAGAATTTCCCCATTCGACACGACATAATCGACGTCGCGCTGGAATAATGAATGGGCCTTCAACGCCGCGCTAACGTGGTGCATTAGGGAGATGTTCCGCGCGCTGTATAAGCTATCGCCACCGGCTAAGAGGCCAATTTCGCCCAGTAGTTTTTCAACTTTCTCGTGGCCTGCCTCCGTTAGAAAAACCTGACGCGACTTTTCGTCTACCGAATAATCTCCGTCATCACCTGCTTCACCCCCCTCATCTTCGGCTTGCTTGACCTGTTGCGACAATTTCGGGACGATTTTATTTATTTTGACATATAGGTCACTGCGGTCGTCGGTCGGACCAGAAATGATGAGCGGCGTGCGAGCTTCGTCGATAAGTATTGAATCCACTTCATCGACGACCGCATAAACGAGCTCACGCTGAACCCGTTGATCTTGCGTAAATGCCATATTATCGCGCAGGTAATCAAACCCAAATTCATTATTCGTACCGTAGGTGATGTCCGCTCGATAGGCCTCTTTGCGTTCAGCCGAGCCCAAACCGGATAGTACAACCCCCACACTGAGACCAAGGGCTTCATAGAGCTTTCCCATCCATTCCGCGTCACGTTTTGCTAAATAGTCATTAACCGTGATCACGTGAACACCCCGCCCTGGCAAAGCATTGAGATAAGCGGCAAGAGTAGCTACAAGAGTTTTGCCCTCACCGGTTCTCATCTCTGCAATCTTCCCTTGATGCAGTACCATTCCCCCCAACATCTGAACGTCAAAATGACGCATTTCCAATGTTCGTTTACCCGCTTCTCGAACAATCGCGAAGGCCTCGGGTAAGAGGTCATCAAGAGTTTCCCCCGCCTGCAGACGGGATTTAAATTCCTTGGTTTTAAGCGCTAAATGTTCATCTGTAAGAGACTCATACTCGGCCGCAAACTCATTGATCACATGGACCGCTTTGCCTAACTTTCTTAAGAAGCGATCGTTACGCGTCCCGAATACAGAACGGACAAGCTTTTGCGGCAATTTGAGTGGATTGGCGCTCATACAGGTCTCAACTTTAATCTGGCCTTAATTCAATTCGTTTAGAACTAGAAGAACTTGGATTTGCAGCTTTATACCCGCTTAGATATAGGATACTAAATGAGCAAATAAACAAAGCAAGAGGTCATCGTAAGGAGGTAATTACAAAAATTCGTACAGCTTTGAAAAGAAGAATGCGACAAGAAAAAATTCCTGGACAAATTTTTG
>CAYFFH010000164.1:0-6862 GCA_964342175.1 uncultured Enterobacteriaceae bacterium
CGTCTTGAATAGTCGTATCCGGTAGTCGTCGCAGTTCCTCGGCCGCGCGCGCGCGTTCACGTAAGGTTGGCACCAGTGCGCGCGCCCGCTCGATTAATATAGGTCCCGTTACTTCGTTCGGTGCTGCCATAAATACCTACCTTTCCGATCTCACAACCAATTAAAATATAGAGGTTTGAAATTAGCGTGCCGGTCCCGACTTCGTCCGCCAGCGATTCATCCCCGCTAACCAGCGATCGATATCCTCATTCTTGCGCGCCATATAACCTTGTACCTCGCGGTGGGGAATCATCAGGAATTCCTCTTTCGCCATCGTCTCGATGACGCAATCGGCAAGGTCTTCGGGTTCGATCATGCCATCAAGGCTTGCGACGACAGCTCCCTCCGGTCGTTCCGTCATCGGCGTGCGCACGGCCTGAGGAGCTAACACGGAAACGCAAATGCCTTGATCGCGGTATTTGATTGATACCCATTCTGCAAAAGCCACAGCGGCATGTTTAGTTACTGAATAAGTCGCCGATTGAATATGACTCAGGAGCCCTGCAGCGGACGCCGTGTGGATCAGGTAACCGCTACCACGAGCGGCCATTTTTGGGGCCACCGCGCGTACCGCGTACACATGTGCCATCACATGAATATCCCAATTAATTTGCCATTCGTCGTTCGGCGCATCTTCGTCGCCAAGACGTGCAATTCCAGCATTAGAGCAAAAAATGTCGATCGGTCCTAACGTGTCTTCGACCTCGCTGACTAGATTTTTAATATCGCTCTCGTTTGCTACATTGCATGGCACTGCGATGCCGTTGACTTCGGCGGCTACTTCCTGCAATAGGCTCTCTTGTAGATCTGCGACCGCAATCGCCTTGGCGCCTTCAATGCGGAAACGTCGTGCAAGCGCCGCGCCGATCCCGCTTGCGCCTCCCGTTATTACAGCGATCTTATCTTTAACTTTCATGGATACTCCTAAGCTCCTTGAACAAGGACATTGCATTGGTGCGCCTAGTGTAGGAGATTACTTAGTCGGAAGTGACAAAAATAATCTAAGGGTACAGGATGGATCAGTCTCATACAGGCGGATGGCGAATAACCGTAGATACCGGCGGTACGTTTACCGATGTTGTCGTTGCGGATAATACGGGGCGTTTTGTGATTGGTAAGGCATTAACGACTCCCGATAGAATTTATGTTGGGCTTAAGGCGGCATTAATTTCTGCCGCAGACACGTTGACTCTCAAACTGCCTGAAGTGCTGGCCAATTCAGATATTTTTATTTACGGCACGACTCGTGCGACGAATGCAATCGTCACGGGTAACATTGCTAAGACAGCGTTTCTCACAACTGCTGGTTTCCCAGATGTGTTGGTCTTGCGAGAAGGTGGGAAGTTTGATCCGCATGATTTTTCAACGCCGTTTCCGAAGCCATACATAGCAAGAAGACACACTTTTGAAATTAATGAGCGTATCGATGCGAGCGGAGATGTCGTAACTGCTTTAGACATGGAAAAGACCGAAGCCGTAATCCGGTCAATCGGCGAACATGGTTTCGAAGCGTGTGCGGTTTCCTTGCTATGGAGTACGGCGAATCCAAAACACGAAAAACAGATCGGAGGACTCATTGGAAGTTTGCTACCTGATCTACCATTTACCTTGAGTCACGAATTAAACCCGATATTACGTGAATATCGACGTGGTTCGTCCGTAGCTATTGATGCGTCGATCAAACCGTTGATGCAAACTCATTTGCGAGATTTGCAATCCGACCTGCGTGATGATGGTTACACTGGTGAGATCCTTGTAAGCACGACGATAGGTGGATGCCTTGATATCGATAGTGTAGTCGAACGTCCGATCCATACCGTGCGGTCTGGTCCGGCGATGGGACCCGTGGCGGGTCGGCGTTATGCTGAACTCGAAGAGCAAGTTGGAGCGGTGCTCGTCGTTGACATGGGTGGTACGACGTTCGATGTTAGTTTGGTTCGCGATGGCAAGATCTCGATTACCCCAGAAACTTGGCTCGGCGAACGTTTTACAGGTCATATGCTCGGGATCCCAGCTGTTGATGCACGTAGCGTCGGTGCTGGCGGCGGTTCGATCGCATGGTTGGATTCTGCTGGTTTGCTACATGTGGGGCCCCAGAGCGCGGGCGCTAATCCGGGCCCGGCGTGCTACGGCCTTGGTGGTCTAAAGCCCACAGTGACTGACTGCGCGTTGGTACTCGGTTATATCGATCCAGGTTTCTTCCTCGGAGGCCGGATGCAACTCGATGTCAAAGCGGCTGAACAGGCGATTCAGACAATTTCAGAGCCATTGGGGATCTCTGCTAGAGCCGCCGCATTTTCAATTTTTGCGGTTTCGAACGAAACGATGATTAATGCTATAAAAGACATCACCGTGAGTGAGGGGATCGATCCGAGCGAGGCGGTAATTGTGGCCGGTGGTGGTGCTGCGGGCTTGAACATTGTACCCATCGCACGCGAGCTAAAGTGCCGTGCAGTTATTGTTCCCCGTACCGCGAGTGTGCTCTCAGCCTGCGGTATGCAGTTCTCCGACATTCAAGTCGAGCAGAGTGCTGCCGTGACCACTCGCTCCGATGCTTTCGATCGTGATGCGGTGAACCAATGTTTGGATGGTATCGATAGGAACCTCGACGTTTTTGCTGAAAAGCTTGCAAGTCGCGGCTTCGACGAGCGAACGACGAATTACCGGGTGGATGCACACTATGCTGCTCAGGTTTGGGATATAGCTGTTGATTTGCCAGCTTCGCGTCTCGAATCGAAGGAGTTAGTCGACCAACTTATTGAGGCATTTCACGCAAATCATCGACGGATATTTAGTGTCGAAGATCGTGCGAGTCCGATTGAGTTTTTGAATTGGACAGGTCGACTCGCGATCCGGTTACCTCAAGCGAAAGTCGCTTCGAGTGCGGTCGCCGGAAATGGTGAGACCGGTTCGACCCGCACGGTGTTGTTTGATATTGACGATCCCCGAGAGACGAAGATTGTACGGGGAGATTCGGTTTCGGTAGGTGAGTTGATTGTGGGACCGGCCATCGTTGAAGAAGCGACTACTACCTTGGTAATACCACCTGGAGCTCGCGCGACGTTGAGTTCTGCGGACAGTTTTTTGATTGAATGGATACCCGAAGTAGACTAAGTTGCCAGAAAATAGCATCTCACTTCGATAGCATGCGAGTACTAAACAATGGATAGCGATAGAGATATTCTAGACAAAGAAAAATCCTTATCACCAATGCTTTTAGCGGTACTTGCCAATCGCTTTGACGGGGTGGTGCGTGAGATGACCAATACGATGCTGCGCACAGGACGGTCGGCAGTAATCAACAGCGCGCGGGATTTCTCTTGTGGAATCACGACAGCCGATAATGAGTTGTTTGCGACCGCTGAGGGGTTGCCCGCCCACGTATATGGGCTCAATCTGCAAACTGCTGCGGTATGTGAATATCATGATGATATCAAGGAAGGTGACGCGTACTTGCATAACGACCCATATAGCGGCAATTCGCATCCCGCAGATCATACGCTGATAGTGCCGGTGTTTTGGGAAGGTGAGCACTTGTTCAACGTCTGTGCCAAAGCGCATCAGGCCGATATCGGCAATAGTATACCGACTACCTATCATGCTGCGGCTCGAGACGTGTACGAAGAAGGCGCGTTGCTTTTCCCGGCGGTGCGCGTTCAGCGCGATGGGGAGACTATCGAAGACATAATTAGAATGTGTCAGCGGCGGATCAGGGTGCCGGATTATTGGCACGGAGATTTTTTATCTATGTTGGGATCCGCCCGCACCGGCGAAAATCGGATCCATGATATTTTGCGGAAATACGGGAAGGCGACAATCAAACGTTTTGCTACGGAGTGGTTTGACTATAGCGAAGCGCGGATGCGCCAGGCGATCAAAAAACTTCCAGCTGCAGTAATCGAACGTGAAAGCTTTCATGATCCGATGCCGCCTATGCTTCCGGATGGTATCCCGGTTCGGGTTAAGCTTGTTGTAGATCCAACGGTCGGGACGATAGAGATAGACCTTACTTCGAACATTGATTGCATGAACAACGGGCTCAACTTGTCGGAGGCCTGTTCGATCAGTAATTCAGCTGCTGGTGTTTATAATTGCTTACCTTCCGATATACCGCGCAATGGCGGATCCTATCGTTGCCTAAATTTAATTTTGCGTGATGGATCTGCGATCGGTATTCCGCGTTTCCCACATAGTTGTTCAGTTGCGACGACTAACGTCTCGGAACGTCTGCTGAATCTTGTGCAGGCTGCGCTAGCCGATCTTGGCGACGGCTATGGTCTGGCTGAAGGTGGACTGGGTATGGGTGCCGGCATGTCAGTCATTTCTGGAAGGGACGCCCGACATGATGATCATAGTTATGTTAACCAGCTTATCATTGGCAACAACGGTGGTCCGGCGTCACCTGAGTGTGACGGATGGGTGACTTACGGTATCCCAGTCGTTGCAGGGCTAATGTACCGTGACAGCGTTGAGATCAATGAGTTGAGCTACCCGATCCACTTTAAAGAGATTCGGCTAACACAAGACACGACGGGAGCCGGCTTTAACCGTGGTGCACCGGGCGTGCGCATAACTTATGGTCCGAGTAATCATCCTATGACGGTGGTTTTTGCAGCAGACGCGCAAGTCAACCCCGCACGGGGAGTTCGAGGCGGTCTAGACGGTAATGTAGGTGAGATGCATGTGGTGGATGAATACGGCAATAAAACGCGTGCGCCGAGTGTTGGTGAAATAGAGTTAAAAAAGGGGACATGGCTTAGTGGTTTAGAAACATCCGGTGGTGGTTATGGTGACCCATTACTCCGCGATCCAAAACGGGTTCTTAATGACGTAATGGAACGTTATGTGTCACCGGCGTACGCAG
This sequence comes from uncultured Enterobacteriaceae bacterium, assembly GCA_964342175.1. GTDB lineage: Bacteria > Pseudomonadota > Gammaproteobacteria > UBA11873. The sequence continues at coordinate 4,904 of CAYFFH010000164.1, forward strand.
CTGATGTCTATGGCGTGGTGTTAAAGGGTCAAACTGACGATGAGACGCTTGAGCTTGATTTAGCGGCTACGGATGCGCGACGGGCAGGGATGCGAGCCTCCGGCGACTAGCGAGGAATTCAATTATGGCTACCCCGGAATCAATGATGTCTGAAGATGAGCGGCTTCCGTTGATTATTGGTTTCCAACGTGTAGCTGAGAACACGAATCAGATCACACGTTTTATTGACCACGGTCGTGGTATTTATGTCTACGATACCGATGGCCGTGAATACATCGAAGCGACGGCATCGTTTTATGCCGCCTCACTGGGGTATCAAAACGATGAGCTGATCGATGCGATCGAAGCACAGTATCGGGAGCTGCCGTTTATCGTCTCGGCGTTACACCGGACCAGTAGCGGATCACTTGACCTTGCTGAGAAGTTGACCGAGATTTTACCTCTAGAAGATCCACACCTAATCTTCGGATGTTCGGGCTCAGAGGCGATTGATTTTTTGATTAAATTATTGCGGTTCGGTGCTGTCGCTCGAGGTGAGCCAGATCGTAAAACAATAATTGGTCGATACGGTAGCTATCATGGCGCCACCTTGGCGTCGGCCAGCGTCACCGGAGGACATCATGCAGAGTTTGGTTTACCTTTACCAGGTTTCGCGCATGTATCGCAGGTGGATTATCACGGCAATAGGGAACCCGGTGAGAGTTCATTTGAATTTTCAAGCCGGCTGGCAGCGGAACTCGAGACGCTGATAACCAGTCGGCCGATAGGATCAATTGCGGCTATGATTGCTGAGCCGGTTAGCTTTTCTGCAGGATTCCAAGTCCCACCCCCAGAATACTTCTCTGCGATTACATCAGTGCTCGATCGCCACGGCATCGACCTCGTCGCAGATGAAGTTATCACGGGCTTTGGTCGCACAGGGAAACTATTTGGTTCGCAAACGTTTCGTCTAAAGCCAGATCACATGGTCGTCGCTAAAGGGATTACTTCAGCTTACTTTCCTCTATCTGCCGTCGGTTTGAATCGTGACCTATACAACGCACTCGAGGTCGGCTCTGACAATATTGGGACGCTTGCGCATGCGAGCACTATGGCCGCCCATCCGGTCGGCGCAGCAGCGGCGCTAAAGGTGATGGAAATCATCGAACGAGACAAGCTCGTCGATCATGCTGCGAAGATGGGCAAGCGACTAGCGAGCGGTCTCGCGCGTTTTGGAGGTCATCCACTGGTTGGAGAGATCCGCAGCCTTGGTCTTGGCGCAAGCCTCGATTTTTTACGTCGCGACGACGCTGATCTCGTCGTTAATACCGATGCCGATGAGGTCTCAATATTGGTTTACAATGAGTTGTTAGAGCTTGGAGTCGTTACCCGTCCCGCCGGACGTAGTATTGTGATGGCGCCGCCACTTATCGTTCAGGGATCAGAGATCGATGAGATCGTCTTGCGAGTGGGTAAGGCGCTCGATCTCGTGCAAAGCACTCGTTAATCGCCCAGTACGTTGTCGCCACTGATCCACACATAGACCCGCTGAAACTTACCTTCTTGGAAATACCAGTGGTTGACGCTTTGTTTAGTCTCATGCCCTTGTTGCCGATCGTCGAGCTCTACACGAAAGCGTGACGATATCGCCTGTGCCGTCGGATCGACGATATGCTCGAAGTCAGTGTGTACTACGGCCGCGTAGGTCTCGAGGAATTGTTCAAACATCGTCTTTATCTCGCGATCACGACCCTTGCAGGTTACAAACGCAGATTGCACGGTGAACACGGCATCTTCATTAAAGTAGCCTAATACATCGTCGACACGTCGAGCATCGAGTGCCCGGAAATAGGCTTCAACAGTTTCGATATACGTGGATCTACCATTGTTTTTCAATTTCAAATCCTCTCTTAGGTTCCAAAAACACGTTGTAAGTGTTTTTTACTCGGCGGTCGAGTAAATAGCGAAACGACTATCACG